>NZ_CP101455.1 GCF_024362405.1 Halorarius litoreus
CGTAGGGTCGACGGTGATTATGACAATTAAGATTGTGTCAACAATCTACATAATGTACAAAATGGAGATTGTGTAGATGGCGTACGAAATCTGTCTGACACAGAATTAAGATGGACGAGCTTCATTGACCGCGTATGATCACTGCGAAACTCACATTATCGACAAAACTCGCGAAACCTTCAACATCTACCCAATGTACATTATCTACAAAATGTACAAAATCTGCTTCTTACGGGGGTGCTGAGCTATGAGTGCTGACGAGTTTGAAGGGCTCCCCGGAGCAGCTGTCTCGTTGCTCAAGGGAGGGGTAGGGAAATCCACGATCGCGCTCAACATCGCTGATCGACTCGCTGCTCGTGGCCATGAGACGGTACTATTGGATCTGGATAAGGACGGGCACATGACGACCCAGTTGGGATACGACGATGCGTACGACCGAGATGCGAACCTCGGTGACGCCCTTATCGATGGTGAGGACCCCGAAGACCTGCTTATCGAGACGGACTTCGGTGTTCACCTCCTCCCGTCGAGTAACGAGCTCGAGAACGTCGAGACGAGGCTGAAGGACGAACGGTTCGCAGACGTGAAGCTTCGACGGAACGTTGTCGATCCGCTCATTCAAAACGGATACGACTACGTGATAATTGATGCCGCAGGCGGCCGTGGGAAACTCTCCGACAACGCCCTCATCGCCGTCCAGCGCGTCATAATCCCGCTAATCCCGCGTGCTGGCTCGATCAACGGCCTCAATAAGATGATTGAACGCCAGATCTCCCCAATCCGGCAGAATATCGGGTTGGATATCCTCGCAGTCACTCCGAATATGATTCGCGAAACAATGGGACAACGCAACGAGCATCGGACTCTCGTTGAAAATCTCAACCGGGAGTTCGGTTCATTCGTCCCCGAGTACGCTCGTGTGGACCCGGAGATCTTCGATGCCCTCGATGATTCGGGACGCACCATCGATAGTATTCCGAAGCCAGGGATTCGCGAACGGACCGCGATTTCTCGCGCGTTCAAGCAAGGAATGCCGGTCTCGGAGTTCGACGAAGATTGCGACCAAATCCCGAATTTCGACCACTTAGCGGACCTCGTGGAGGAACACAGCCATGCCTAATGAGGACGACCGTTTCGGGGACGTCGCTGAACAGCTCAAACAAACGGAGGAAGGAGCCGAATCGGATGACGACGAACGTACTGACACTCAGGATGAACCGCAACCGGATGAAGAGATAATTCCTGAGGACACAGAGTCGGAGACTGAGTCCATTCCTGAGCAGGATGAGGAGGATGTGGACGAATCCACCGGTGGACCGGCCTTCTCCTTTGATGAGACCGATATGCACGGCTTCTATGTCCGGAAGGACACGTGGGATGGCGTCACCCGGATGCGATCATCGGTAACTGCTGCGTGCTCTATGTTTGATGTTCCCGAATTTGAGGGAAGAGAGTTTCAAGATGCGTGTCTCCGGGTAATTGCGGACCACGGTGATGAAGTCGCCCTCCAGATCCTCCGGGAGCGTGGTATCGAAGCCGATGAGGAACGTGTTCAGGAAGTTGTGGAGATGCTAAGCGAGCAAGCTACGAACGACTAACATTGGATTTGGGTGATTTCCCTCATCATTCAGATTTCGTGCGCATTGTACATTATGCAGATTGTGTAGCAAGCCATCTGCTTGCAGTCTTACGATTATTCTCGGAACCGGGTCCGAACGGCGGTCGCGGCTTTGGTATAGCGGCATATGATTCATACCGTTGGACAAATCCGAATTTCGGGGGATAGAACCCTTCTATCATAGGAAAAATGGTTATGAGACTTCTATCACCGGTGGTCCTGATTACGCCAATAATCACGACCACTTTGAAGTACCCCGACGCCGTCGGTGAAGCACGAATGCTGCAACCGGCTCAGAACGGCGCTTCCCCCAGGGTAGAGCCGCCAAGACCGGGCTCCGTGTTTACTCTGGCTACCCACAGCTGAGATCGGGGCGATGGCGAAGAAGTCGATTCGATATAGAACTAATGGCCTCAACCTATATTAAGACAAAGCCCGAACGATGTTGTATGACCGAAGATGAATCGAACTCCGAGGGTCTGATGGAGCGCCAGACCACGGGTGAAGACCGCGTGCGGATGGTTGCTCGGCAGCTGTCGGAGCCGCGGACAGCCAACTGGATCGCTTCCGAAGCGGGCTGGTCACATGAGCCGACCAAACGCGTCCTCGAACGGCTCGTCGACGATGGCATCCTCCATCGTGACGAAAGCGGTACTCACACGACGTATTACCCTGATTATCGCCGCCAAGCGATGCAGGAGGCGATGCGTCTTCGAGACAGCGGCCACACTGTCGAGGAGCTCACGGACCGTCTCGCCGATATGAAGACGCAGATTCGCGACTGGGAGGACGAATTCGGCGTTGAGTCACCGAACCAGCTTCGCGGGACGCTCGCTGACGAGTCCCTTGACGCTGAGGAGGAAGATAGTCGCCGTGAGATTGCCCGTGAGTGGGAGCATCTTCAGCGGCGTATCCAGATCGTTGGGTTCGCCATCCGAGAATGGGACTTCCTCGCTCCGACAACAGAGCCTGCCGAGGCCAGTAGCTGACGGATGTCGGTCCCGCATCCCGGTGGTGACCCGAACGCAAACTTCTACGCCCAGCTAAAGCGGGACGTCCTCGACCGTGTGCCACAGATCACGACAGTCGAGTTCGTTCCTGATGATATCGAGGCCAAACAGCTGCGGGCACGGTTTGATCCAGCCCGTCTCGACCCTTCGACAGGGCCTGAGTCGCCGGAACTGTCCATCAAGTGGTACCGACAGGAGCCACATGATTGGTTCCGTATCAACTACACCGACCCGAACACGGGATTTCACGCGGGGTGGCACCAGGACGAGGACCATCCCGATCTCGGACGAACGCATTTCCAGTATTCAGCCGGCGATGCGGAGGATCGCTGGGGAATCACGTTCGACCACGAGACCCCATCGCTGATCCTCTGGGAGATCGTCGAAGAGCTCCTTGAGGACGTCCGTCCGACCTACCAGTACGCGAACGAGGAACCATGACACCCCGAGAACGCGCCGATCAGTCACTCACGAGTTCCTTCAAGCGCTACCTGCAAGACAAGGGGAAAGGCCGCGGTGGCGACGGCGGGAACTATCGACGAAACGCTGCACGCGAGCTCGAGCGGTTTGCCGAGTGGGCCGCTGGCGACCGCGGTGACGACGACTGGACCGGGATCGTCCTCGACGATGTCGACCGGGAGCCGATTTTCGACGACCTCGACGAACGCGTGTTCCGGGAGTACGCCCGGCATCTCGGTGGAGATCGGGGACTCAAGCAGAACACGGTACAAACATATTACCGCTATATCTCTGCGTGGTGCGGGTGGTGTGTCAACGAGGGATATCTCGAGGCGCATTACGCGCAGCGGGCGAGTGCGATGGCGCCGCTGCCGGAGGACGACGGCCGTAAGCCCGGCGACCAGCAGGCCTGGACCTCCGAACAGCGCCACGCACTCACTCGTCACGTCGACGAGCAGGCTCGCAACGCTATCGAGGCCTACACGACACTCCCGGAGGCTACTGACCCCCTCGACAAGCAGCGAGCGCGCTACGCGGCGCTGAAGACGGCTCGTGACCGGGCGCTGGTGTTCGTCCTCGCGTACACCGCCGTTCGGGTCGGGGAACTGCTCCGGGATCCAAACGACCCGCGCCGGCGCGGCGTCCGCTGGGAGGACCTCTCCCTCGACGACGGGAGTATGGACGTCTACCGGAAGAAACAGCAGTGGGACGCCGCGAGCCTCCCCGACCCGGTTATCTCGCCGTTACGGAGCTACCGGAAACTGATGGATCCGCCAGCGGATCGATGGCCGGTGTTCCCGACGTTCGACCAGCGGACACTCGCGACGCACGTACGGGAGGAGCTCGCTGACCGAGGGCTACAACCGGACGTCATCGAAGAACGGCGTGATGAGTTCGCTCGCGACCTTTTACTGACACTTGAGGAAGACATTCGACCTCCCTCGATCACGACCGATGGTGCGCGGTCGATTCTCCAACGGCTCTCCGAGGAGGGGAAGGTCGACATTGACCACCCGAAACACGACTATCTCGCTCCTCACGGCGGTCGACGAGGCATGGGAGAGGTCCTCGTCAGGGCGTTCGGCTATACTGTCGCAGCCCGATATCTCGACAACTCAGAGGAGATGGTCCGCGAGCGCTATTCCCATATCGAAGCAGGAGAACTTGGAGACGTGGCCACTGAAGCTCTCGACGAGGTTGACCACATCGGGACGTGAACGCCTTCTACAATTGTTCTCGGTTGGTGCTACGAGCGACACGTACGTTGATAGTGCGTGACTACGTTATTCTCTAGCAGACCGTCTGAACGATTCCGACGCCGACCCAGTTCGTGAACGAGCCATCAATTCAGTGTACCCATGCCAGTCGATCCCGTCTGTGGGATGGAAATCCCACCCGAATCTGCCGAAGCGACTACTGAGTACGAAGGCGAGTCATTCCACTTCTGCTCGAACGACTGCCAAGCGTTGTTCGATAGCGCTCCCGAGAAGTACGTCGAGACGCCCCATCCACATCTCGTCGAGGCGAGTGGAGCCATTCTCCCTCGCTTGCCATATGGCCGGGCAAAAGGCGAGTTCGATATCGAAATCGAAGATCCCACGTCGCTCCAGGAGGGCGACAGCGTTCGCTTCTCGAAGGAGATCACGGACGACGACGTCCGAAAATTCGCCGAAGCGACCAGCGACACGAACGCCCTCCACCTCAACGACGCGTTCGCTGAGAAGACGCGGTTTGGCCACCGGATCGTCCACGGGACACTCGTCTCCGGACTCATCAGCGCCGCCCTCGCGTGTTTCCCTGGCCTCACGATCTACATCTCGCAGAATCTCGAGTTCCGACGCCCGGTCGACATCGGCGAGTCACTGACGGCTCAATGCAAGATCGTCGATGACCTCGAAGGCGACCGGTATCGGCTCACGACGCGCATCGAAAACGACGCTGACGAAATCGTCCTGGACGGGACGGCGACGGTGTTGATTGACCCTCTCCCGGAGTGACTCGTTCGTACAGCCAGGTTAAGACTATGAATCCGTTCACAGCCCCATTGAAGACTCACCGCAGATTGCTTACCCAGGGAATGGAAACCGCCGAGAAGATGCGCCTTCTTCCGAATCGGCTCGAATATCTCGCCTCCGTTGAGGTCGGGCAGACTTCGAGTGAGGTCATCTATTCCGAGAACAAACTCAATCTCCTCCACTATGAGTCACTCACAGACGACCTGCACAACACGCCCCTCCTCGTCGTCTATGCGTTGATCAATCGTCCCTACATCCTCGATCTCCAGCCCGACAAGAGCGTCGTCCGACGGTTTCTTGAGGACGGCTTCGACGTCTATCTCATCGACTGGGGCGAACCGTCCCGACTTGACGCGTCGCTGACCCTGGGCGACTACGTGAATCGATACATCGACAATTGCGTCGACGTCGTCCGTGAACGAACTACGAATGACGCCCTCAACATCCTCGGCTACTGCATGGGCGGCACGCTGAGCACGATGTACGCGGCTCTCCATCCGGAGAAGGTTAGCAATCTTGGCCTCATGGCCACGGGGCTGTGTTTCGACAACACAGGTGGTATCCTCGAGCAGTGGGGGAGCGAGGAGTACTTCGACCCCGCAGAGATTACCGAGACCTATGGGAACGTCCCGGCGGAGTTTCTCGGGGCTGGCTTTGCCCAGATGAACCCCGTCGATAACTACCTCGGGAAATACACGATGCTGTTCGACAACCTCGATGATAAGACAGCTGTCGAGAACTTCGGCAGGATGGAACGCTGGGTGCGAGACGGGGTCGATGTCGCGGGCGAGGCCTACCGCCAGTTCATCGAAGATATCTACCAGGAAAACGCCCTCTACCGGAACGAACTCGTGCTGGATGGCGACCCCGTCGACATCGAAAATCTCACGATGCCGGTCTTACAGATCATCGGCTCGTTCGACCACCTCATCCCGCCGGACGCGAGTAAACCATTCATGGACACTATCCCAAGCGAAGACACCGACATTTACGAGTTTCCAACCGGTCACGTCGGGATGGCCGTCTCGGGCAAGGCCCACGCGGAGCTGTGGCCCCGCGTGGCGACGTGGTTTCGAGAGCGGTCGGTGACATCGACCAAAGGAACAGATACACCCGGCGGGAGCGATGTTCCAGAGGGAGCCGACCAGGAACAGTCGTTGCAGAAGCTCGACGGCGTCGGACCAGCGTACGAGGAGCGTCTTCATGACGCCGGGATTTCTACGGTGAGTCGACTCGCAGCCGCGGATCCGGCCGCGCTCGCTGAGCGACTGGGTATCAGTGGCTCACGAGTGTCGTCGTGGATCGAGCAAGCCCAACAGCTCTCCAGCTAGTTCGATCCCCACGCTGTTTCCCGGCCAGTTCCCCCAGTGACATTTAGGACGGATCCCTATGTGACGACGATGCCACCGTCGATTTCCATGTACGGGTGTCCATAGCCACAGTAGGTCAGGCAACTCAGCGTGTAATCGCCTCGTTGCGTCGCCCCTAACTGTCGAATGATGGGTCTGGTGGCATTTTGCGGAAGTGCAACCGGGTGCATCATCATTCCGCCGCCCATGTGAACCTGTCCAGAGGGCGTGATCGCGAGACTGTGGTCTGGGTACTGCTCATTCGCTTCTTCGATTAGCTCGTGGAAGTCGCCGTCGGCCGGGACCGGGATGCGTTCCGCATTTCGTTCTTCGAGGGCCTCGTGGTCGGGAAGGACGTCTCGAATCGACGCTGGGAGGGATTGGACGGCCTGACTCGCGAGCGTGTTGAACGATACGACACGGAGAACATCGTTCCGTTGCAGTCTGATGCGGTCCTGTTCCTCGCCGGACTCGTCGACGATGATGAAGCCCCAGTGATACGCGCCGACGTAGATCGTTCGATCGACCCCACCGCTGCTTCCCGGGAGATTGCCGACGCAGCCCGCTAGACCTGCGATGCCGGCTCCGAGCGCAGTGAGAAACTCGCGTCGCTGTACTGTCGGGGACATGATTGCAGACTACTGCGACTCCTCGCGGGTGAGTTTCGCACGCCGTTCCTCGAACTCCTCGTCGGAGAGATCGCCGCGTGCGTACGCCACTCGGAGCTCTTCGAGTGCCCTATCAGTGGTTAGCGACGACCCGACCCCACCGACGAGGCCGCGATAGAGGAGGTAGCCGATGCCGACGAGGACGACAAGCCAGACGAGCATCATCCCGACGCCCCACAGTGGCGAGAGGCCGCCGGCCGTGCCGCCGCCCCACCACCAGCCCATCATCCCCATCATTGGAGCGGCGAAAACCATCATTAACATCGGAAACAGGACGACCACTGCGAGGACGATTAGGACGATTCGGAGCAGCCCGTCGGACGTGCGCTCTGTCGACATGGGTAACCACTACTGACTTCGCCGGCTGCATTCATAAAGTTGGACGACCAGAACTGCTCCATTGGTAGTTCCTGGGCGGGGTGGCGGCCAATACGTTGCTCCGTGTCTTGCTTGGGGTGAGCGCACTCAGCAGCAGTCGGGGTCGTCGGGCGACCACTCGCACGCGTCGCCAGCCGTCAAGTTGTTTTCGTCAACGTAGGTCGAGAGACACGCGTAGTTGCAGAAGTAGGTCGGCGACCCGCAGTCGTCGGTACAGTCGCGCACACAGATCGGGTCGTGGTCGAAGATACGCGACCCGCAGTAGGCGCACGTCTCATCAACGTTGGGGAGTTCGACAGTCGTAGACATACCTGTGCTACGGGCACGAGTCAAAAACGTATTTCGCCAGCTGACCATCGATATACTCCACCTCCGGGCTGAAGGCGGTGTGTGAGTGACAAGGAACAACTAGAACTCGATCGCACCGATCATCGGCTCGCCGACGCACTTCGGGCAGACATCGGTGTCGTATTTCTCCATACAGTGTCGGTGGCAGGAGATCCCGCAGTGCTCGCAGACGAACACCTCGTCGTCGCGAGCGCATTCCGAGTCACAGATGTAGCACTGAACCATGGATACTCGAACGTTAACTCGCAAGCCGCATCAACGCTATGCTCGGCGCCTGATAGGTGGCTGATCTTCATCACGGTTACCGACCAAGTCTACTCCTGTTTGGAGACAAAATGAATGCCAAATCGTTGGCTACCCATTGCTCTCTTCGGGATACAACCCGATCTCTGGGTACTTTGACGGAGTTAACTTTCGATTCTTAACAACAATTCGATTGAATGAGTAGAACGTCTTTCTACGTATGGACACGACCACGGCGCCCACGGAGACGCTCGGTGGTAGCAAGACGCTCGTTCGAGGCAACGCCCTCGAGAAAACCTACGGGTCACGACTCCCGTTGGGACGGTCGACACCCGTTCTCACCGGTGCGGATATCGAGGTCCATGCTGGCGAGATCGTCGGCATCGTCGGCGAGAATGGGTCGGGCAAGTCCACGCTGATGAAGATTCTCGTCGGGGTTCTCGACCACGACGCGGGCACGGTCCAACGGCATGGAACCGTCGGATGGTGTCCGCAGGAACCCCTGCTCTACGATCGGCTAACCGTCTCAGAAACGTTCCGGCTGTTCGGCGCTGGCTACGACATGACGCGCGAGGAAATCGACGCGGCGAAGCAAAGACTGGCGGACGAACTCGACTTCGAGCAGTACCTTGACTACCGGGTCGACCAGCTCAGCGGCGGGAACCGACAGAAGGTCAACCTCAGTGTCGCGTTGATGCACGACCCGGATGTCCTCATGCTCGACGAACCCTACACGGGGTTCGACTGGGAGACTTACCTGCGATTCTGGGACATGGCCCAGGACCTCGCGAACGACGGCACTGCCGTCGTCATGATCTCCCACCTAATTGAGGAGCGGAGTCGACTCGATCGCGTCTTCGAGGTGCGAGACGGACTGGTTCACGACGTGACCGACGAAGAGACCGAGAGCGAACTCAGGAGCGACCCGGAGGGGGAACATGAATAGGTTCGTCGTCGGCGTTCGGGCGAACCTCCAGACGTTTGTCCGGACGCCTCTGAACGTCGTCCTTGCGCTGGTGCTCCCGCTCGTGGTCATCGAGGGGTGGGGCCAGGCGATGGCCGGACTGCCGTCAATGCCGACCGTCGAGGGGATTCCGCTCGACCTGGGACGCCTCCTCGGCGCGATCTTCGGCGTCGCCATCATCACCGGGCTGATGGGACTGGTCCAGATGATCAGTGCCCGGGAGGCTGACCGACGGCTCGTTCAGACCGGGTACGCGCCACGAACGCTGCTCGCGACGCGGCTGGCGACTCTCGCGGGTGTCACGATCGTCGTTGCGGGGGTGAACTTCGGCGTCCTCTGGCTGACGATCGACGTCGAAGCACCCCTGTTTGTGTTCGCGTTCCTCGCGCTCGCGGGCGTCGTCTATGCTTTCCTCGGTGCGCTCGTCGGCGCAGTGCTTCCGCGACTGTTCGAGGGGTCGCTCGTCGTCGTCTTCCTCGCGATGATGGACGTGTTCCTCAGTGGCGACAGCCCGCTCGCCGCGGACGTCCCCGACTTCGTCCAGTACTTCCCGTTGTATCATCCGAAGGAACTCCTCCAGTCGGCCGCCTTCGACGGTACGTTCGCTGCGGGTGACCTCGCCTTCGTCGGCGGGTACCTTCTCGTGTTGCTCGTCCTCGTGACTGCCGTATTCGGTGCGACGATGCGCACGGCCGGGGGGTGGTCAGCGTGAACCGAACGGCCACGGCGTTCGGTATCGGGCTCCGGGAACACGCCCGCAACTACGTCCTCGTGGCGCTCCTGGTCGTCCTCCCAGTGTCGTTCATCACGCTCGCCTTCGCGGTCACCCAGGACGTCCAGATGCCGGTCCGGACGGTCGTCGACGGCGAGACGACGACCGTGATGCGGGGGATGCCCGAGGTCCACGGCGTGATCATGACACCGATCACGAGTTCGTTCATCGCCGGCCTCGCCGGTCTATTCCTAATGCGCGAGGCGAGAGACACGGACGGCCGCCTCGCTGTCGTCGGCTACCGAGCACGGCAGGTCATCGCCGCACGATTCGGCGTCCTTGCAGTCATCACGCTTGTCGTGGTCGCTGTCTCCGTCGGGGTGATGCTCATCGACTTCCAGCCCGAACAGCTGTGGTGGTTCATCGCCGCGATGCTCGTCCTTTCAGTTACCTACGGACTTATTGGGATGCTCGTCGGCGCCGCCTTCAACCGCCTCGCGGGCCTGTGGATTATGTTGATCCTCCCGATGATCGATATCGGACTGTTCCAGGACCCGCTGTTCGTCCAGTCTGAACCCGAGTGGTGGATGAAACTCTTCCCGGGCTACCATCCCGTCCGCGTGATGGTCGATACCGGACTCACGACGGACCTGGACACGGCTGCGTCGCTCGGCTGGGGGGCCGGCTATCTCCTCGTCGTCGGACTCCTCGCCGTGTGGGTGTACTACCGCGGAACTCGAACGACGTGACGACGCGCTCGAACGAAGGTGGTATCCGAGGCCGGACGGATCGATCGAGGGCACCCGACGCGATTCGCTGACTTACCGAACATCGACGAGGCGTTTCACCTGTCTTCCAACCGCTCACGACGCTTCTGGAACTCTTCTTCGTCGATCTCGCCTCGTGCGTAACGGCGTTGGAGGGTTTCCATCGCGGAATCATCGCTCTCGGGAGATGCGTCACCTCGTCCTAGTGCCCAATAGAGGAGTCCGCCAGCTAAGCCGAGCATTCCGAGTGCCCCGCCGACGAACGGGACGCCGCCCCACCCGCCTCTCGAGCCACCCATCATGCCCCCTCCGCCGGGCCCCATCATGCCGCCACCGGTGCTCCCGCTTCCGTCGACGTCCGAGCCGATGGCCACGGCGCCGTTCTGGACGATCGTCTCGCTATCGGGGACCTCGCCGTCGGGGATTGAGCTCTCTTCGGCCGGGCCGCCGGGGCTGCCGACGACGATGCGGCCGACCATCCCGACCGACTTGTGCGGGATGCAGT
This sequence comes from Halorarius litoreus, assembly GCF_024362405.1. GTDB lineage: Archaea > Halobacteriota > Halobacteria > Halobacteriales > Haloarculaceae > Halorarius > Halorarius litoreus. Next base: position 11,037 of record NZ_CP101455.1, read on the forward strand.
AGTAGTCGTACGTGCCTGGCGTTTCGAACGTGTACTCGAAGCTTCCCGACGAGATGGTTCCACTGTCGAATGCGCTGGCGTCGGATGGAATCCGATTCTCGTAGGCGGTCGCCGAGTGGGCTCCGGCCGCTAGCTCGAAGCGAACGGTCGTGCCGGGTTCGACGTGGAGTCCGATCGGGTCGAAGTAGTTGTTGCCCATCTTCACGACGGGCGTCTCCTGTGCGCTCGCTGGCTGAGAGATCCCTACACCGGCGACTGCGCCGGCACCGAGTACTCCCAGGAACTGACGTCGGTTATAGTTCGTCATGTGATTTGAATCAGTCTGTTGGTCGTTATTTTCGCACGACATCGACGAGGCGCTGGACGAATCCAGACGATTGCTGGGTCGCGCGCTCGATGGCTGACTCGAGGTCGTTCCGGTCGACGATGCCGATGAACTCGGCGGTCTGCTCTCCGTTCGCGTAGACGAGGGTCGTCGGCGTCTTTCGGACGCCGTATTCTTCGGCTGTTTCGAGGTCCGTCTGAATGTCGACCTCTTTGAATTCCACGTTCGGATACTTGTCCTCGAGGCCGTCGTTTTTCTCCCGCTGTGTTGCGCATGCTCCGCACGTCTCTTGGGTGAAGAGGATTACTTCGGTCACATTGTATACTATGGTATTGTAACTTAACCACATTACTATTCAGAATTGTAAGCTGAGAGCCCCCCATTTCTTTGATTTGAAGACACGCTCGCACAGGTGTGATAGGACGGAGCCTGAGGAACAAAATCGAGTACACGGGCTTGTGGTATCCGAATCGCGGTGTGTACTCGTTGGGTTTACCCCGACCGTTCGAGTTTCTCGCGTCGGGATTCGAACTCTTCGTCGGTGAGGTCGCCGCGGGCGTACGCCGTGCGGAGTTCTTCCATCGCGGGGTTTCGAGACGTCTGGCTTTCATTCGCACGTCGGAAGACGAGGTAGCCACCGCCAAGGAGGATGAGGAGGAAGATGAGCGGGACGAGCATCCCGACGAACGGCCACCACCCGCTGGTGGTCCCGCCGTAGCCCATCATCCCTCCGTAGCCCATCATGCCACCGAACCCCATCCCCATGGTGAGCAATGGGAGGACGATGATCGCCCCGAGGATCAGGAGCACGATAGTCGTGGTGTCGAGTTGATTCGACGAGGACATCGTTACTCCTCCTCCGACACCGTTCCCAACTCGTCTGAGACCGTTGCGATGACACGCTCGAATCGTTCGTGGACGTCGACCGCGATCTCGTCGAGGTCTGGATTCTCCGTGATGCCGACCAGTTGCTGGGGGTCGACGGCGCTCACGACGACGTCACCGGCATCCGTCTCGTAGACGATGACGTTACACGGGAGCAGGGCCCCCAATTCCGGCTCTTCGGCGAGGCCTTCGTGGGCGAGTGGAGGGTTACACGCCCCGAGAATCCGGTATTGGTCTACGTCGACATCGAGCTTTTCCTTCAGGGTCGTTTTGACGTTGATGTCACAGAGGATGCCGAAGCCTTCGTCCTGTAGTGCGGTCGTGACTGCGGTTACGACATCGTCGAACGGTGCATCGATCGTTGTGGTGATGGTATACGTCATTGGTCTATTGGGTGTTTTTGCGTTCCAAGCTCGCGATGAGCTTCGTTGCTTCCTCTTCGGTCAATCCAGCACCGCCAGATGCTTCTGAGGCGATGAAAGCACGGAGTCGTCGGCGTTCGGCAGCCTGTCTGCGTTGTTCTTGTGAACCGATTCGGGTATTGTGTTGTGAGTCGTTCATTGTGGTGGTTGGTTTTGTCGTGACGCGCATTTCGAGTCGGTCCGTGACTGGAGTCGGAGAGTTCTTGTCGTCAGGTTAGACCAGTTGATTTTTCAACATTTTGTGTGCTCGTTCCTTCTCTCCACAATACTATGGACGATTGCACGAGGCATAACCGGCCAGGTCCGTTTGCTGACCCAGCAAATCGCCCCGTCATTCGGGTCCACTCTCTCGTGGTCGAATGTATGTGGACGACGTGGAAGGGTATATGAACGGAGGGTGTTGATACTCACTGGGTGAGCGAGAATCGTCGGTTCTCGAACTCCTCGTCCGAGAGTTCCCCCCGCGCGTAGCGCTCGCGGAGTTCGTCGAGTGCAGTATCCGGCCCAGAGGACTGTCCCTCGCGGTTAGTCCCGTACACGAGGAGCAGGATGAGTCCGATCAGGAGCAACGGCCAGAGGAACATCCCGCCGCCGAGCATCCCGAAGCCGCCGAGTCCGCCCATACCGCCCCAGCCGCCGCCCATCATGCCGCCGCCGTAGCTCCCACTACCGTGGGCAGCAGCGGTTCCAGTCGCTGCGACCAGCAGTGGGACGGCGAGGATCGCGAGTCGACGAGCAGTGCGTCCGATGTGAGTGGTGAGTTGCGTCATTATCTTGCGTTGGTGAATCGTGGTGTTCGGTCGAAGCGATCGAAACGGTCAGGGCCTATCAGCAGTGGCCCTGCCCGTACATCTCGCCGTTGTAGTCGTCGTTAGCCCCATTGTGGTATTCCTCGCCAGCCATGTCCTGGGCCATCTCGTCGACGGTCACACCCATGTGCGACTCCATCCACTCGACGCTACCGGGGCCCATGTGCTCGGTCATCTGCGCCTCCATCCAGGCCGCCCAGTCATCAGCGGTAGCGTTGTCAGTGGGCGCGTCGTCTGCGGTCGTGTCGTTGCCGTGTGCGCTGACCACGGGGGCAGCGAACGCGAGTCCGACGATCGCGAGCGCCACGAGCAGCCAGCCGCCGAGTTTGAAGTTGGTCATTGTCTTTCTCCTCGGTTACTCGTAGGACCGCTCGGGAGTTATCGACGTGGGTGTGAATCCACGCAGGAGAACGTTCGAGAACGTGTATAGGGTGTTCTAATCGTTTCCTGAGAATAGAATCGTTCATCTCTACCGAATTCGTCCGGGGGATGGGTTGGCACGCTCCGAACTATTTCAACCGATGAGTGCCGAGATCGGTGATCCGACTAACTTTGGAATGTTAACCACAACTGCAGAAAGTTCCCCTCCCCAACTAGGTCGTGTAGCGACCGTCAAGCAGCAGACGATACCGCATAGCCTCGAATTAGTTCAGCTATTCCGTAGACTATGCCACTCCAAGGACTTCTCACACAGATCGAACACGCGCTCGCACCGGTTCGCCACATCATGAAACCGATTCTGTCGGACCCGCTCGTGATGGGTGTCTGGGCGCTGTTCGTCCTCGCGTCCGTCGTCACCCTCTGGTGGGACATCCGCGAGCGGAATCAGGCGCTGCCATCGCTGATGAAAGGCGTCTGGACGCTGGTCGTCCTCTACTCCGGGCCGTTCGGCCTGGCCATCTACTGGTACTCTGGCCGCAGCCAGATCAGCAACGACTCGCTGTGGCGGCGTGGCTTCCGCTCGACCGCTCACTGCTATTCGGGCTGTGGGGCCGGTGAAGTTCTCGGGTTCGCGCTCCTCGCAGGCCTGCTCGCACTCCAGAGTACGGTCCTCGTCGCTGCAGGAACGTTCGCGCTCGCGTACCTGTTCGGCTACGCCCTGACAGTCGGCCCGCTGATGCAGGAGGGCGTCGGTTTCGGCGAGGCCATGCTCGACGCCCTCTATAGCGAGACGCCAAGCATCACCATCATGGAGATCGCTGCTATCGGAACGGATCTGCTGATCGCCAGTCAGGCCCACATCTCCGATCTGCTGTTCTGGGGTGCACTCGCGTTCTCGCTATCTGTTGGGTTCGTTTTCGCGTTCCCGGTCAACGCCGTTTTGGTCCACTTCGGCGTCAAGGAAGGCATGAAGAATCCAGCCGAAATGAGACAGAGCGGCGGACAGGCACAGGCCGCCGACTAGCCTATCGTACAATAATGATTCAGCCGTCACCACCATCGATGATGAACTCGCTGTCTGTCGCTGCTCAGTTTGAATCGACTTCGGAGAGAACGACAGACCAGTGAACTATCTATACTTTGGCTTGGGCGTGAGTCTGCTCATCGTGGCCGCGATCGATCTCCTATGGACGACCCTTTGGGTTGAGGGCGGTGCGGGACCCCTTACTGCACGCCTGATGCGGAGGACGTGGAAGCTGCTACGACGCTTTGGGACCTACAGCCCCCGCATTCGGACGCTCGCCGGCCCGGTGATTCTCGCCCTCGGGCTTGGGATGTGGATCGCCCTACTCTGGGGCGGGTGGATGTTCGTCTTCGCCAGTGCCGAGAACGCTCTGAGAGACACCATCGACGCAGGCCCCATCTCCTGGGTCGAACGATTCTACTTCGTGGGATATTCGATGTTCACGATGGGGAACGGTGATTTCGCGCCCCGAGATGGCCTCTGGCAGATCCTGACTGCACTGATGACCGCCAGCGGGATGTTGCTGGTGACGCTGAGCATCACCTACGTCCTCTCCGTCCTCGACGCAGTTACGCAGAAACGCACGTTCGCGCGGAACGTAAGCGGGCTCGGACTGGACGGCGAATCGATCGTCACTACTACCTGGAACGGTGATGAGTTCGACGACGTCGCGCTCCCTCTCAACAGTATCACCACGGCGCTGAACGAACTAACGTCTAACCACAAAGCCTACCCAATCCTACACTACTTCTACACCGACGACCGCGAGGCCGCCGCCGTGTTGAGCGTCGCCAGTCTCGACGACGCTTTGACCCTCTGGCAGCGAGCGACGCCCGAGGCGAAGAGGCCCAGTGACTCGGCTCTCGAAAACGCACGGTCGAGTGTTCAGAGCTACCTCGACACGGTCAGTGTGTTCGCGACACAGTCCGACGAGCATCCACCGCTGCCCGACCTCGCCGTTCTACGCAAGGCGGGTGTCCCGACGGTGTCCGACGAGGAGTTCGATGACGTACTCGAAGAGCTGAAAGAGCGACGCCGAACCATGCATGGATTGATTCAGGCGGACGCACGCCAGTGGCCGGGAACCCGGGAGGAGTAGTACCGAGGGTTGAACACCCCACTCTCAGTCATAGTTGACACACCGATCTTCATTTCGTCGCTACACCAAGAGCATACGACGAGGTTCAATTCTAGTGGCAGCTGTTTGAGTATGAGTCCTGTATCAAATGCGGATGTCTTTCAGTCCCCGTAATAGGCGACGAACATGAAGTCGAGTATGCGAGCAACAATAGCCTTTGTTCGACTCGAAACTCGCTACTGAGCTACTCGACGTATCTCACGACACGCGCCATGCCCGCATCGAGATGATACAAATTGTGACAGTGGAACAACCACCGGCCGGGATTGTCCGCGTGGAAGTCGATTGTCACCTGCCCTCGATGTCCCGGAACGATGACCGTGTCTTTGACTGCGTTACCGACCTGGAAGAAGTGGCCGTGAAGGTGCATCGGATGGACGACTGGACTCTGGTTGGTCATCCGAATCCGAACGTGTTCTCCGGGTCGAATATTTAGTGGATCGGCGTCCGGATAGGCCTGTCCGTCAATCGTCCACACGTACTCACCCCTGCCGCGAGACAGCGTCAGGTCGAACGACCGGTCGGGACGCCCACTCACACCGTCGAGCGAGGAGAGTGCTCGAAGGTCGGTGTACTGCAATCGGTTACTCGAGGATGATGGGGGCTGAGGGGTGCCCGAACCACCTGTGGATTCGTACGCAACGACGGCTCTAGCTGGTGGTTCGTTCCCGTCGAGTGCGTCCGCCTGAACGAACCATCTTCCCGGATTCGCCGCTTCGACGACGACGTCGTAGCGCTCGCCGGCTCCGAAGACGAACGAATCTACGTCGACGGGTTCGACGGGTTGGCCATCGGCGTGGGTCACCGTCATTTCGTGGCCTGCGATCCGTACCCCGAAGACCGTCGCACTGGAAGCATTCACGAACCGGAAACGGATCCGCTCGCCCTCAGTTACGTCGAACGTCTGGGGGTCATCGGGCAGTCGACCGTTGATCAGGAGTCCCTCGTATGGCGGCCGAACGTCACCCATCATCCCGCCTCCCCCACCCATTCCACCACCGCCACCCATCCCACCGCCCGACGGAAGACGGGGCTCTCCAGAGAGGTAATCGTCGACGACGACGACGTACTCGCGGTCGTACTCGACGTGTGGGTCGGATTCTTCGATGATCAGTGGACCGAGCAGCCCACGGTCGAGTTGGAGCCCGACGTGGCTGTGATAGAAGTACGTCCCGGCGGGTTCAGCACGGAACGTGTAGGTGAACGTATCACCGGACGCGATCGGGTCTTGGGTCACGTTCGGCACGCCATCGACCGGATTCGGAACCGGAATACCGTGCCAGTGAATCGTGGTCTCCTCTCGGAGGTCGTTGGTCAGTTCGACGCTGAGTACGTCACCCTCCTGAACGCGCAGCTCCGGTCCCGGGAATTGCTCGTTGTACGTCCAGTTGGTCGTCGACGTTTCGGGGGACGGTCGAATGGTTCCGGACGCCGCGGTGAGGCTGACGGACGTATCTGGCTCGGCCGTCACTGTCGGGCGGGGCGACACCTCACGACCCCCACCATCGTCGGTGCCCGGTAGCTGACCGGCACAACCCGCGAGCGCTCCGAGGGTGGTTGCCCCAGTCAGTTGGAGGAGCCTGCGGCGCGAGAGCGACCGTTGTTCTCTATGCGGCACAGTTGTTCGGCCCCAGTTCGAGTTCTGTCGCCTCGCCCTCGTCGTCGACGGTCTCTTTGCCGGTGTTGATGGCGATAACTGTCTCGTAGTTCGGGGGCTTCTCCGGGGCATCCTCGGTTAATCGCTCGATGAAGGCTTCGTGGTCGAGCCCAAGGAAGCTGAGTTCTTCGCGGAGATCCCCGAGTCGGGCCTCGAGGGGGTCGCCGGGCGAGCCGTTCTCGTACCGCCCGTCGCTCGTGACGGTGAGGTGGCCCGGCAGAATCGTGGTGTCGTCCGGGAGGTCGAGGATCGTCTCGTGGAGCGAGTCGTACAGCAGTTCCGCTCCACGCGAGGCATCGTCCTCGCCGAACTGGAGTTCGGTCCGTCCGACGGAGTCGACGAACAGCGTATCGCCCGTCAACAGGAGTTCGCCGTCGACGAGGTAGTTCATCATCTCCGAGGTGTGGCCCGGCGTGTGGAGTGCTTCGATCTCGACGTCGCCGACTTCAATGACTTCTCCATCTGATAGCGGTTCGTACTCGTACTCGACACCGCGTTCACCGGCTGCTTCGCCGAGGTGGTAGGGGACACCGACCTCGTCGGCGAGGGCCGGACTGCCCGAGATGTGGTCGGCGTGGACGTGCGTGTCGAGCACGCGTGTTATGGAGAGCCCAGCGTCCTGGGCAGCGACTTTGAACCGGTCGGTCTGTCTGGTCGCATCGACCACGACGGCCTCTTGCGTCGCTTTTGAGCCGACGACGTAGCCGAGACAGCCTTTCGCTCGGCGCTGGACCTGCCGGACGACCAGGTCGTCACTCGTCGTCTCGATGGGAACCACCTCGTAGAGTTTGCTCCACTCTTCCATTCCGCCGGTGACGACCGAGACGTCGTCGTAGCCGTGTTCGTCGAGCTCGAACCCGAACGGCGTCGACGTCAGACCCTTCCCGCAGATAGCGACGACCGGCCGGCCGTCCACCATCGCGTCCACCTCGTTCAGTTGGTCCTCGCTCAACCCCTCGTCAGGGTCGTACGGAACGTTCTCTGCGTTGCGCACGTGCCAGGCCTCGAAGCTGTCTTCGGGACGCGTGTCGATGAGTGTGAACTGTTCGTCGGCGTCGATCTTGTCCGCGAGTTGTTCCGCGGTAATGTTCTTAACCATCGTATCTCACCTGTGTCGTGCCGAGTTTGCCGTTCGCCGAGCGGTCGCGTGCGCCCTCGCCGCCTAGCGCGTTCTATTACGCCCTTCTTCGGGGAAAGCGTTCCCGCGCGGAATCATGGACGTCTCACAGTACGCCTCTCCGCCCTGATAGTCGACGCCTGGTTGGATGAACGGGTACGGCCCGTCAGCGGGTGTGTTCTGGGCACCACCGCCATCGTCCGCGGTCTCAACCAGTCCCATTACTTCGTAGTCGACTGGTGAGTGTTCTTCGAGGTACTCGACGATGACGTCGACTGGAATCGTCCCGTCGTCGACCGCAACGTCCTGGAAGGGAAAGCCACAGTTGCCGAGGTCGCGTTCGGGGTCACCGGGTCGGCGGAATGTCGCCACCGAGTACGTCTCCTCCGGGTCGACCGCTTCGTCGTCGATCCGCATCTCGACGAGGCGACGGCCGCGCTTGGCCGTCGGGTCGACGGTAACTTCGACGTTCGAGGAGAAGTTCCGGACGCGGCCGTCCTCCTGGTTGTAGGGGTACGGCGTGAAGTTGTCCTCGAGGAACTCCTCCATATGGTTCGTGAGCTGCTGGCCGTACGCGACGCCGCGGGCGACGGGCGTCGCCATCGGGAAGAACGTGTAGAGTTCACCGAGCGTAATCTCCCCGGGCGGGATTGCGGTCCCGTAGCGGAACCCGTGTGAGACGGCCAGATTAGTGTCGAAGTGGCTCCGGAGTGCGTCGTTGAACAGAGTATTCCAGGCGCTCTCGAGGAACGACTGCCGGTAGAGCGGCGGCTCTGTCTGTCCGACAACCGTATCGAGGGATTTCTCGAGGGTGCCGGCTCCGCGCTCGAATCCCGGGTCGTCCTCCAAGAACGGTTCACGCACTGATTCGACCGTCTCCTGTGCGCTAGCGTCCGGTTCCGGCGTGTACTCGCCGTCCTCGGTCAGGCAGTAGAGGTGGTGTCTGAACTGAATCTCCCCGTCCTGAACACGGAGGTCGACCCGGCCGAGCGCCTCGCCCATCCCGGACTCGACGACCACGGTTTCGGTCTCCTCGACGACGATCGGGTCGTAGGTGTACTCGTGGGTATGCGCGCTGAACATCACGTCCACGCTCGCGCAGTCCTTGGCGGCTTGGACCATCCACGGCAGGCCAATTTCGGTGACCGCCACCACGACGTCCGCGCCGTCCTCGCGGGCGGCCTGTGCGGACTCTTCGAGGAGCGCGGGGTGCTTACCGAAGCGGTACTTCCCCTCGGAGAACGCGGGTGCCATCCGGTCGACGTAGACGTTCGTCATCCCCACGACGCCCACAGAGAGTCCGCCGACCTCGATGACGCTGTACGCATCGTACAGTCGATCGCCGGTCTCCCAGTCGTAGAGATTGTTCGCAAGGACCGGGGCGTCGAGGGCGTCCATTAGCTCCACAAAGTTGCCGTCCTCGGCGGCCTCGTTCGAGTAATCCCAGTTCCCGGGGATGTAGACGTCGGGTGCAACGTGCTCGTTGATAGGCTTGAGCATCGCTCGCCCGTCGGTGTAGGTGGTCACGGCAGAGCCATGGAAGGTGTCACCACTCATCAGCGTACAGACCTCGTAGTCCGCGCGGAGTTCGTGGAGTTTGGCCGCGAGCAGTGGAACCCCGCCACCGCGCTTGATGACGCGGTCGTCCTCTCCGAAGTCGAAGTTTGGCTTCGACGTTGGATTGTCGTAGTAGACCTGGTAGCGCGGCGTTAGCTGCCCGTGGAGGTCGCTGACGTGTGTGAAGACCACGTCGGGGGCACCTGCGCTGTCGCTGGCAGGATCGCCACCGAGGGACTTCCACTCACCAATGGACGTCTCGTTCCCGTTCATCGTGGCGCGATTGCAGATACGCCCTCCTACGGTTCATGGATTGTGGTTGCTATTCGAAATACCGCACAAGACTCTCTACGGGCACTGTGTCGTAGAAGGTTGGACGCGATGACCGAGAAGCACTATCCTCGAGTTGGAAATGGAAACTCGTGGCGTGGCTGAGGCGTGATCTCGACAGCTGACTAGGGGTGTCTCCTTTCGGCTCTTAGGGACAATTAGCCTAAGCGAGGAAGCCATAGTATCCTCCGTAAAGATGCGCACGCTGACTCAATCGAGGAGGCGGTGACGATGACGAGTAGCTGGGTGACGACGGGATTGTCTGCGGTCGTCATTCTGGTCGCATCCGTTATTCACGGGATCGCCGGGTTCGGTTTCGCGCAGGTGTCGATGGGGCTGATGCCGCTGTTCCGGTCTCCTTCGAGCGCATCGATCATCTTCACGGCAACGGCAGTCGTGAGTAATGCCCGCGTCTGGTGGAGCGTTCGGGACGCGTTTGACTGGCGCAAGTGGATCGTTCCTGTCGGCGGCCTCGTCGTCGGGATGCCGCTCGGCATCTACGTGTTCAGTCAGTTCAACAAGGCACAGATGCGCGTCGCCATCGGGATCGTCCTCGTGTTAGCTGTCATTATCGTCGGCGCGACCCAGCAACTCGACATCGTCACCGACTGGATCGAAGCACGGGAATACCGACCGGGGAACATCGTCGGCGCGACGGCCGGTCTCCTTGCGGGGATTTTTGGTGGCGCCGTCGCGGTCCCCGGCCCGCCGATGATTGTCTATGGGGCGTTCATGTCCGCCAGCGGGTTCTGGAGCGACGAAGAAATGAAGGCGACGTTCACCGCCTTCTTCGGGACGCTCATGCTGTATCGGCTGGGGAGTCTTACGTATACGGGAGCCGTAACGACGCCGCTGATGATCGAGGCGGCCATCGCCATTCCGATGGTGTTCCTGGGTGCCTGGGTTGGCGTCTATATTTTCGACAACATCCCCGAGCGTATCTTCCAGTGGGTGGTGCTGGCGCTGCTGACGGTGAATGCATTCGTCCTGTTGTTCACAGCGGTCCCGGAACTCTGAAGCTGTTCAGCTGTCTCCGCTGTTTTCGATCCTCACATTTCCCTAGGACTGTTCTTCGTTATTGAAGCGAGGGGCCGGTTGCGCTTCGGATGTCTCACCAGAGAATTCCCACGGACAGAAGAACGAGGACCTCCTCCCGGTAATTTAATGACACAATGAGTGCGCTCGATGGCGATTCGTCAAACAGAATCCTTCCGAAAGCGCTAGCCATTCGCTTCAAATCGTATCATCGGGGTCGTGTTGGGCGCTCATCCGCTTGGCTTCCGATTCGTATCGTTCCCGGAGTTCCGAGTCATCGACGTTTTCGAGATCAGACGCCGAGACGTCCTTCGCAGCAGTCACCGAGTCCAGATCGATAGCCTGTGCGGCGAGTTCTCGTCGGAAGAGCCGCGTGCCATCGGGAGTTGCGTACTTGAGGACGATGAGGTCGCGGTTGTTGTACCCGCGGTCAACGAGCCACACACGAACGTCGTCCGTCTCGTCTGTCATACGCACACGGAGGATGACCCAGACGTTAGGTCGTTCGATTACGTGCGAACGACCAGACTATCGTATCCTCGATTGGTCGGGTGATTGCCTGAGAGCGACGAAGAAAGTTGGCGTCCGAGAATCGGTGCCGTTGTGGCTTACGCCATCGAACGGCAGGACTCCGCGCACTCGCGGAGCGGTTCGACACAAGCCTGACAGTGGTCGTGGTCGTGCTGTTCACACTCGTCGGCGCAAGCTTCACACACGTCGGCGCACGTCTCCGCGATGTCGCTGTTGAATTGCGAGCCCGATGCACAGAGCTGAGCGCACGTCGAGGCGACTGTGACTACGTCGCGGCAGAGTCGCAGGCACTCTTCCATCTCCTCGCCCTTACCGATGCACTCGTCGGCGCAATGGGCGCACGCCTTCACAGCTTCATGACAGTTGTCGATACACTCGCGGGTCGAATCGTCGAGCAGATCGTTGATTTGAGCCATCGCGTTCAGTACTACGTCCGACTCCTTTTCGTGAGTTGTGGCTACCAATCCAAGTGGGGAAACAAACGATTCCCTCCTGTCCGCTTAGGGGCTCGAAAAGGCAGATATCGGTCATCTGGTGCATAGATGAATCAGCGTCTGACTTCACGTTGGAGCGAATCGACGCTCCAGTTGTTTCACACCCCAAAATAGCAGGCTGATCAATCCAGGGTTTGTAATCGCGGACAAGGAGCTGATTCAGATAGCCGCGTCTACTCGTCGGCTGCCTGTTTCAGGGACTCGTACTGGTCGACGATTTTCTCCGCGCACGACGAGCAACAGACGTGATACAGGTCTCCGGAGTCCACCTCTACTTTTTGACCATCCCCCGAGATCGGTTTTCCACAAATCGTACACTCAATCGTTAGGTCGTCTGTTCCGAGCTGCGGCTGCCATGAAGAACCCAGAATTGACTTTACGTGATAATCCTCGATCTGATCGTCGCTCAGCGTGTCAGCGAGCAGCGAGCGGAGTTCGGCCGGGGGAAGAACCGCCTTGACGACCACCGTCGAGTCGACTGTGTAGAAGACGTGTTCCACTCCGTCGATATCTTGCAACTGGGAGAAGACGTCTTCAGCATGGGCGAGTCGCGTGTCGATTTCCACGAGACACTCGTCCTCGTCGGCGAACTTCGTTCGATCCACGTCGACCGTGAACCGCCGTATGACGCCGAGGTCACGCAGTCGGTCGACACGATTTGAAACGGTCGGTGGAGAGAGTTCTACCTCCTCCGCAATTTCGCGAAACGACCGACGGGCGTCCTCCAGTAACAACTCCAAGATAACTGCATCTGTTGAATCTAGCTCAGCCATGGGTACATGGATGGGCTGGGACGTTTTCTGACTACTGCTATTGAAATCGATGCTGATGAAACCCGGGTCTCGTCCTTATGGGTCATGCGAAACGAGGACTGGGAGAGTAGCCTGCCGTGTCCAATTCACCAGCCGGGTCAGAGTCTGGTATCTCAGTCGTCAACACGTTCCGGACAGAAAATCACGACCCTGTCTCACCCATGGAGTGTTAGCCGAAGGTCCGTAAAAGATCGAACCCCAAGTATCCATATATGGAGAAAAAAGAATACGCGATCCTCGCCGTCATCGCGCTCGCGACGGTCGCACTCGGTGTCGTCACGACATCGAAGCCCTTGTGGCCGTTCTTCGTCGAGAGCACGCGCCAGTTCCTGACGACGACCGCTGCGATGGCGTGGATCACGTGGTGGGCGCTCGTGATCGGCTTCGCAATCGCCGGCGGCGTCGAGGCGTGGACCTCCGACGAGAAGGTCTCGGACCTGTTAGAGGGCCACGGCTTCCGGGAGATCGGGTACGGGTCGCTGTTCGGGTTCGTCTCCTCGTCGTGTTCGTACTCGGCCATCGCGACCGCGAAGAACCTCTTCAAGAAAGGGGGCTCGGCGGCGGCCACCCTCGGCGCGTTCATGTTCGCGTCGACCAACCTCGTCATCGAGATCGGTATCGTCATCTACCTCCTGCTGGGCTGGCAGTTCCTCGTCGCGGACGTCGTCGGCGGCTTCATGCTGATCGGCCTGATGGCCTTCGGCTTCGTCTACCTCACGCCCGACGAGGTCATCGAGCAGGCCCGAGAGAACATTCAAGACGAGGGCGACTCGACCGTCCAGGATCCGGTCTGCGGGATGGAGGTCAACCCCGAGGAAGCCGACTACTCGACTGAACACGACGGTCAGACCTACTACTTCTGCTCGCAGTCCTGTAAGGACAGCTTCGACCCGGAAGAGGCCAATACCACGATTCGCGAGCAGGCGACCTCCCTCTCGGGTTGGAAAGCGCTCGCGGACAAGCAGTGGTCGGAGTGGGGGATGCTCTGGGACGAGATCGCCATCGGCTTCATCTTCGCCGGGCTCATCGCTGGCTTCATTCCCGAGAGCGTCTGGACCTCCGTCTTCTCCGGGCCGACGTTCGGACTCCCGGTGTACGTCTTCTGGACGGCAGTCTTGGGTGCGGTCATCGGCGTCGCGACATTCGTCTGCTCGGTCGGGAACGTCCCGTTTGGTGCCGTCCTCTACGCCAACGGCTTGCCGTTCGGGGCGGTGCTCTCGTACATCTATGCGGACCTCATCGTCCCGCCGATCATGGACGCGTACCGTGAGTACTACGGCACGAAATTCGCGGCCATCCTCTCTGGGATGATCTTCGTCTCCGCCGTGCTCACGGGCTTTGTCATTCATTTCATCTTCCTCGGGGCGGGGGTCATCCCGGATCCATCGAGCGTCCAGATTGCAGAGGTGAAGATCGAGATGAACTACAAGATGGTCTTGAACGTTCTCGCAACGGTGTTCTTCCTGTTCCTCTACTGGCTGCACCGTTCGGACTCGATCGGAGATGAGGAGCACGGCGAGCACGCTCACAGCGCCGACTAACGCTCTCGGTCTCTCGCGTTCAGTCGATCAGCATCTTTGTTGTGCCAGTAGTCGGTGATCGTGGTGACGAGTTCGTCGATGGATCTGACGCCTCGGGCTGGGACAGACACCCCGCGACCCCGGCGAAATAGTACTTGCACGCAATATAGACACGGCTGGTGAAAACGGGGTCACACGGACGTAGCTCGTCTCGAGTTCAGCACCCATGACGATGGTACCAAACGGTTCTAGTTCGTGGTAGCGATTGCTAGTGTGCCTGATTCTGCTGCAAGTCGTCACTCGGATAGATACGATACGTCCGCCCCTGCCGTTCACGATACAACAATCCGCGCTTCTCGAGGGCACTAACGGTCTGGCTCACCTTGCTCTTCGAGAACTCCGAGCGATCCCGGAGTTCGATCTGTGTGATGCCGGGCGAGGATAGGACTGGTTCGAGGATACGGCGTTCGTCTTCCGGAAGGAGGTCTAACACGCGAGCCTGTGGCTGAGATTCTGGATTGATGGCCCCATCTGCTTGGGTGCCCCCCTCCGGCGAATCGGCGCTCTCAGGGTGGGTCGGAACCGCCATCTCATTCTGTGAGCGGTCCTTTACATCTGTGCTGGTGAGGTCGTCCCGAGCCGCGAGATACCCTCCACCGATGACTGCCGAGACGAGGAGGGTCCCGAGGACGTACCAGAGCGGGTTCGTTCCGTGAACCGCCCCCATCGATATCCCCATCATCGATCCCATTTGCTCGAAGGCCTGCTGTTGCTGGTACGCTTGCCAACTGAGCACACCGCCGACAATGAGGACAGCAGCGACCAGGCCACCGACGACTGTATCGGCTCGCCGTCGATTCATCCATCCCACCTCGATCTGCCGGTATACTCGTTCATGCCTGAGAGTTGGTGAGACACCGGTGTACCAGTTTTGATTGGTCGAAGCAATACCAGGGTTGTCTGGCCGCGAAATTTGGTATCGAGACGTGGCGGTTAGTGATGCTCATGGCTCTGGGAAGCTTCCGTCCCTGAGATCTGTGGGTGGTGATGTGCAAATTCGGATGGGTGTTTCTCGAACGATCGCTTACACCGGTTCGAACAGAAGTAGTACGTCTCGCCGTCGTGGGTGAGACTCGGCCCGCTATCGTCGGTTCGCATCCCACAGACGGAGTCACGGTACTGGCCGGGCGCACCGAGTCCTCTCCGGTAGACGTAGAGAAGAAATCCGGAGAGTGTGAACGCGATGATGTTGAGGTAGAACGTGTAGTTGAGTTCGAAGTACGTCTGTTCGGAGGCAGTTTGTCCGCCAGCGAGGTTCGGGATTATGTCGAGCGCCGCGAACAGTTGCTCCATCAGGAAGCCGGTGAAGGCCATCGTGACGAAGAAGACGCCGAGGATGTACAGCATGACCTTCCAGCCGTAGTACTTCCGGTAGACGTTCAGTACGGGGATGGTGATGAGGTCGGCGTAGACGAACGCGATGACACCGGCAAAGCTGACGCCACCGCCCCACAATGCGACGGCGAACGGGACGTTGCCGATGCTCCCGACGAAGCTGATGACGGCGATCGCCACACCCATGATGGCGTTCTCGGCGCTGACGAGTAGTCCGTCGCCCTGGAGGAACAGGGTGTTCCACACCCGCTGGGGGACGAAGACGATGACGAACCCCGAAATGAGAAAGCCTGCGATGACGTCCTTCCAGATCATCGACCACTCCTTGCGATACTGATTCCCGATTTTGTACCACCCGCCCCACGAGAGGAGTTCGTCGCGCCACCCACCGCTACTGGCGGTTTCCTGCTGGTAGGTCTCCATACAGCCCTTCGAGCAGAACTTCAGCGTCTCACCCCCGTCGGTCACCAGCGAGTACTCGTCTTTGCCTTCCATCCCGCAGGTCGGATCCTCGGTGATCCCCTGGTCGTGGTCGCGTTGATTCAGTTCCTGTCGGACTTGCTCGAACAAGTTCTCGGGGAGCGTCAGATGGACGATCAGTGCCATGACGGCGATGAGGATGACGCCGCCGAGGAGTTCGGCAACCAGAAACTCCCACCCGAGGAGGATGAGGATCATCAGGCCGAGTTCGACGATGAGGTTCGTCGAGGCGAACATGAATGCCAGAAAATTTACCGCGTGCGCGCCCTTCTTGAACAGGCCTTTACTGATGGCGACGGCGCCGAAGCTACAGCCACTACTCGCGGCGCCGAACACTGTTGCCTTCGTGAGACCGCTCAGGTTTCCCTCTCCGAGTACTTTGGCCATTCGCTCTTTCGAGACGTAGACTTGGACGAGGCTCGTGATGACGAGCCCCATGATGATCGCCCAAGTTGCCATCCAGAGGAATCCGACGCCGATCCGTAGCGACTCGAGAATTCCGTCGACGAGGGCGGCTTGCATATCTAGATCATCACAGCCATCCGTTTTGTTAGTTGTTCTTAAGAAATAGTGGTAGTTCGGTGGAGTAATTTTGTATTCAAAGGTAATCCGTGCTATTTGCTGTGGTCAACCGTTCGATGACTGCGTTCGCGCTCAACAGTGGCTGCGCGTCATTGATTCGGCTCGCTGGTTGTTGCTTGTTCTTTCGTAGAGAGGTCTCACAGAGGTGAGCGTAGTATCGTTGTTTCTCCAACCATATTCCCGTGCTGTGTTGACAGAGCGACTCTCCCTTTCGAATTGTAAGAGAAACCCGAATGAAGGAGGCGAGCGTATCTCTAGTCATGAGCACGACTACCACAAATCAGGACACGTACGAAACAGAAACCACGACCAGTGTGATGCACCTCGATGCGCTGGCACTGGCAGGTGCAGCAGCAGTCGTCTCTGCCATCGTGATGCTCCTGCTCGGCATGTTCGGCGCGATTGGCGTCTACGAGGGTGCGGTCGGGATGATGGAACAGTGGCACCTGTTCTTCGAACCGACTGTCGTCGGGACAGTGGCTGGCATGGTCGAAGCAGCGGTGATCAGCTTCGTCGTGATATACGCATTCGCATGGTTGTACAACGCCTTCGCACGCTGAATCGAGGAGCCAAACCATGTACGTCACCGACAAAGCCGAAATCGTCATCGACGCATCGCCCGAGGAAATCTGGGAATACGTAACAGACCCCGTCCACTGGACGGCATCGAACCCCGAGGAACACTACGGACTCGAGTACGACACACCCGATAATCGTCCGCGCGAGGGTGCGACATTTCACCAAGCGGAAGAAGTCGCTGGGATGTACGCCGACCTGCACGGCCGCTTCCAGTACATCGATCATCCACACGTGGCGGTCTGGACTGGGACAGCGTACTATCCGGTTCTTCGTGGACTTGTCACCGTTCGAATCCCCGAAGGTGGTACGATTCGGCTCGAAGAGACCGAGGATGGAACCCGGATGTCACACGCCGTCTGGATGGACTTCCCGAATAACCGTCGGGGCCGGTTGCTAAAACGGCTCTTCACCACCGTTCTTGACGGGAAGGCCAAGCTCTACGATCACACCAACAAGGAGCTCGTCTTCTTCAAGGAACGCATCGAGTCGACAGCCCATAAGCCGCCAACACCGACAGACGAGAGTCCGTAGCAACATCAACGCACACATCCAACCATGTACACCGATATCCTCATCCCGACCGATGGAAGCGATAACGTCGAGCCTGCAATCCAGTGTGGACTTGAGCTCGCTCGCCGATACGACGCAACCGTCCACGCCCTCCACGTCGTCGACAGTTCGCCGATAGAACGAAAGCTGGAACTGACCGCGCTGGAAACCGACCTGGAGACACTCCCAGACACGTGGTACGACGCCGGTGATGCCGCCACCCAGGAGATCGCAACTCGAGCCGCAGAACATGGTCTCGACGCGGTAACTGAGGTTCGCCGTGGCATTCCAGCGCGTGAAATTCATTCCTACATCACCGATACCGGGATCGACCTCGTCTGTATGGGAACCCGAGGACACACTGGTCTCGACCGAGTCCTGCTCGGCAGTGTAACGACCCGAATCGTTCGCACTGTCGATATTCCCGTTCTCAGCGTCAAGCCAAAGCCGATGGAGGCGCTATCAGAATCCGAGACCCAGGGAGGCTTTGAGAATATCCTCGTCCCGACTGACGGGAGTAAGCCCGCACGAGAGGCAGTCACTCACGCTCTTGATTTGGCTCGGACGTACGATGCGACACTTCATGCCCTCTACGTTGTGGATAGAGGTGCCTACGCGTCTCGTCCGGGATGGACGTGGGACGAACTGCGGCGAGTACTGGAGCAAAACGGGGAGACTATCGTCGAAGACGTCCAGTCCCGGGCAGCTGCCGACGGTGTTTCAGTCGTTGCTGAGATCACCCACGGCGTTCCTCATCAGGTAATAGGGGCATACTGCGATGAACACGGAATCGACCTCGTCGTGATGGGAACACACGGACGGTCCGGTCTTTCACGACGGCTCATCGGGAGTGTGACCGAGCGGGTTCTCCGGAACTCGGATGAGCCAGTGTTGACTATTCGAGGAGTGTAGACGCGGCTTGAGCTACCGGCGAAGCGAGATGAGGAGGACCACGAATCCGAGCCCGATGGCGACCGATTCGATGATGTGGACAAGAGCGAGATCAAGCCCCCCGAACTCGAACAATACTCCTTCAATGAACACACCAAGAGTGATGATTCCAAAGCCAATTGCAGCATTTCGCATATAGTACGCACCCGTTCGTCGATACGCCTTGAAACTGTAGTACGTGATCAGGATACCGAGTGCGAGTACGAGCAAGCGGACGCCGATCAGAACCGCCGTCGTTGTCGCGACCACCCGATTACTCCTCCATTTCTTTGGTGTCGCGTCCGTATAGCGCGTACAGGACACAGAGCATACCGACAGCCACGATGATGGTCGCTACCGTGCCCGAGTCGGAGAGTGTGAGTCCGACCACGTCGAACAAGAGACCCTCGATGACGGCCCCGAAACTGATGAAGACGAAGCCAATCGCGACATAGAGCAGTGGTCGGCTGTTGTTCCGACGGTAGCCCCGGTACGCCTGATAGGCGATCAGGAATCCCAGAACCATTGTAACGAGCTTTGCAACGATGAGTCCAGGGTGCATGGTTATTCGTTCCTCATAGTATCCCAAATGCGCGTAAAGCGGTCGGCGGCGTCTTCTCGAAGTTCGATACGGACGTCGAATCCCGACTCGAGGAGCTGGATGTCGACGCGGTCGAGTTGGGCTTCGTATTCGCTGTAGTGGTGCCCATCCGGATCGATGTGCGTTCGCTCGATAAGCAGATCGTACTCCAGTAACGTGTTGACCCGTCTGGACACAGTCGAGACTGACATATCGCACACTTCGCTGAGTTCCTTGGCGGACATCTGTTTTCGGCGAGTCGCCTCGAGGATGGCGCGTGCATAGTCGTCGTCAAGGATTTCGAGGATCCCCGAGATATCTCGCTCCTCACTCACAGTCAGTGTTATTGTGAAAGAGTATATAAAGAAACGCCGATTTGCTGACCCAGCAAATCTGCTTTCCGGACTATGTCCCCCGAGTGTGTAGGTTCACCTGTAAGGTGACCGATGCCATGACCGACTCACTCTCACGTCGACGGATGCTCCAGCTGACTGGCGGTGCGGCAGTCGTTGGGCTTGCCGGGTGCACTGGAACGCAGAACAACGATGGCGGAGCGGCAAACGGCACGCCGACTGAGACTGGCCACGACGATAGCGGTACGGAGTCCGGTCACAGCGACGACGAGGATGGCCACGACGAAGCAGTCGGGGCA
The DNA here is from genome assembly GCF_024362405.1 of Halorarius litoreus. GTDB lineage: Archaea > Halobacteriota > Halobacteria > Halobacteriales > Haloarculaceae > Halorarius > Halorarius litoreus. Next base: position 30,821 of record NZ_CP101455.1, read on the forward strand.
CCGTCCGATACGGCCGAGGTGCGGATGATCACCGAGGACGGCGGCTACCACTTCGAGCCACACGTCGTGCGGGTGAACGTCGGGGGAACCGTCACCTGGCACAACGAAAGCGGTAGTCACTCGACGACCGCCTACCACCCCGACAACGATCAGCCCCAGCTCTCGCCCGACGGCGCGGCCGCGTGGGACAGCGGCATCGTCTCCGAGCAGGGTGCGACGTTCGAGCACACCTTCGAGACCGAGGGCGTCTACCACTACTACTGCACGCCCCACGAGACGCTCGGAATGATCGGCAGCGTCATCGTCGGCGAGCCCGACCCCCACGAGCAGGTCGCCCTCGAAGAGCCGCCGGCCGACAAGCCCGAGCGCGTCCGTGAGAAGCTCGACGAGCTGAACGGGATGATCCGGACGGCGCTCGGCGACGACCACGAAGAGGACAGCCAGTAGACCCACATAGCTTTCCCACCGTAGCAAGCACTTCTCATCAGGACCGAGGAGCGTCGACGGATGGGTATTTCAACACAGCAACAAGATCGACCACTCGCGCTCTGGGCACTCATCGCGACGATTGGTGTGCTCGGCGTGTCGGGACTCGCTGGCGGAGGCCAGTTCATCCTCGCTCCCTCAGGGCGTCTTATCGGTATCTCGCCGACGCTTCTGGCTGGCTCCCCGTTCGAGAGCTATCTGGTTCCCGGTCTCGTCCTCTTCAGTCTCCTCGGTGTGTTCCCGCTGGTCGTCGTGTACGGTCTCTTCCGTCGAAAACGATGGGCGTGGCCGGCGGCCATCGCCGTCGGCGTCGCGCTCGTCGTCTGGGTCCTCGTCGAAGGAGTCGTCATCGGATTCGGGAAACGGTTGCAGTATCCCCACCTCGTTCAGGGTGTGGTGATCGTCGGTCTTGCAGTATTTCCCTCTGTTCGAGCGGCTCTCAAATGAGTACGTTGTACCCGATGTGGGCGAGCGAAAGTGCGAGATATCCGAGCACGAGCGCCGCTAGGGTTCGTCGCGAAAGCGATGGAAGCCCTATATCGTCGGAGCCGTGAATCCGCTCACCGAGCGCGTACGCGAATCGCCCGGCGAGTAACGCGAACGGCAGGTGAACGAACACCAGCGGGAGCACGAGCGAGTCGAACCGGACTGTCGCCTCCAGCCGCGACAGGTACTCGAGTTTGAGCACGAATTCGAGGAGCGCAACGGTCAGCCCGGAGGCCACGGTCGCGAGCAACCCCTCTGTTTTCGAGAGGAGCTGGCCTCGCCAGTAACTCCAGCCGTAGAAGACGAGTATCAATGGGACGAACCGGACGAATGCCTCCTCGACGAGTCCGACCAGAAGTGTCCAGGTCGCGACGGTCGTCGCTCCGAGCAAGAGAAGTTCGAACTGGTAGGCGATCCACACGCCGACCCCGGTCACGACGCTGCTCACGCCCACGAGCCCGACCAGTGACCGATACCGGAGTGTCATGAGTGGTGACGAGACTGTGTCTATACATCAGCGCGCACCGAAATAGGCGTACCCTGTTCGAAACGCGTACACGAAGAGCCTTTATTACTGCACCCCTGTTACAGAGTACCACGGATACCCAGCGTAGCCACGCACCATACTGCTATGCCCACCGATGACTCCGCGTCCGTCTCTCGCCCGTCCGATACGGAAAGAGACGTTGTAGGACGGGTGGAAGAGACGATTCTGTCACGGCGGGGGTTCCTCGCAGGACTCGGCCTGGGGGGCGTCGGCGGCGCTGGGGCGGTTCTCGGCCTCACGCGAGCAGGCGAGGATTTTCAGTCGCTGGCGACGCTTGCGGGTGGGGCTATGCTTCCCGCCCCAACGCGCTACTATCTTCCAGCGGTCGACGGCTCCGGCGACGGCCTCGTCGTCCCGTTCGAGGCGGAGTTCACCGACGGGGACGGTGGGCTGTTCGTGAACCTGAACGGGATCGAGGTCCGTCACGACCTCCAGCTCGCGCTCCGAGAGGCGAGGGAGACGGCCACACGTCTCACCGGGGAGTCGCTCGCCAACACGGCGACGCACGTCACGTTCGAGCCCCCCGCCTCTGGTGTACTCGCACTCCGCGGGAAGAGCTGGGAGGCCGGTCTCACCGTCGCACTCGTCGCCAGCTTCCGTCAGGAGTCACTCTCACAGGAGACGCTCATCACGGGGATCGTCGACGACGAGGGCACGTTGCTCCCCGTCGGCGGAATTGAGGAGAAAGCGCGCGCGACACAGGCATTCGGGGCGACAGAACTGCTCGTTCCCGAGACCGAGACTGCTGATGTGGACGTGCGGGGGATCCGTATCATCGAAGTCCGATCGATTTCTGACGCTCTCGACCGGATTCTATGAGTTAGTCACCGTCAAATAATACGTCCGGAGGCTGTTTTGCACCCGATGGACGACCGAGAGCGGACGCGTCGCCGGTTTCTCGCCGCGGCAGGAACGGGGCTCACACTCGGCTTCGCCGGCTGTTCGGGCCAGACCGGTAGCACCCCGACCGACACGACCCCACCGACATCGACCACAACGCCCACTGCCACGGAGACGGCAACGGAGACAGCCGAAACGACCGAGTCACCGACCGAGACTGAAGCGTCGGGTCCGGGATACAAGAACAACCACTGGCACGGTCGGCTGTTCTTCGAGGTGAACGGTGAGCTGGTCGACTTCGACCAGCCGAAGTACTACCTGGAGAACCTCGAATCGCAGCAACCCGAAACGGTCTACTTCCACTTCCACGAGGACGAGGACGCACACGGACCGAACGAGTGGAGCAACGAGAAGCAGGTCGTCACGTTTCAGCGTGCGTTGAACCTCCTCCCCGGCATCGGCTACGAGCGACGCTCGGGTGAACACGTCGTCACCTACGAGGGAACAACCTACGACGCCCGACAGGGGGGAACCACTATCTCGATCAAGGAGGGAGACGAGACTATCGACCCCGCGAGCTACGAGGTCCAGCACGCCGACCACTACTACGTTCAGGTCACCACGGAAGACACGAAACGCAGCGTCGAGCCGACTCACGGCGGCGCGGACCTCGGGACGCTCCTATTCGATATGAACAACATCCGGGTCGACTTCTCACAGGAGAAGTATCTCGGACCGGACGTGGCCAGCGAGGCGTTCCACTTCCACGACGACGCCCACCCCTACATGTGGTACAAGGAGGGGTCGGTGACGCTCGCGGAGACGCTGAACGCCCTGCCCGGCATCGGTTACTCGAAGCAGTCGGGGAATCACGTCGTCGAGTACCGCGACGAGCAACGTCCGGACTACAGCCGGACCTACGACGCGAACCGACCCGAACATGAGATCACCATCAAACAGCGCACGAAGGAGATCGATCCGGAACGCTACGAACCACGAGCCGGTGACATCATCTGGCTGTACGTGAAGTCGAGCGTCATTCCCGAAAACGAGCACTGAGCGGGCACGATACTACTACTACTTCTCGACGACGAGGTCCTCCAAGACAAGGACGTCGAGGCCCATCCCGAAGAAGTCCTTGATGGCCTCAGTCGGGGTGTTCACGATGGGCTCGCCGTGGTCGTTGAACGACGTGTTGAGGACGACCGGAACGCCCGTGATGTCGGCGAATTCGCTGATGAGCCGGTGATATCGCGGGTTCTGGGTTTCGGTGACGGTCTGGGGACGTGTCGTCTCGTCAGCGGGGTGGAGCGCGGCCGGGATCTCGTCTGCCTTCTCGGGGAGGACTCCGGTTGTGGTGATCATGAACGGGTCTGGGCGGTCGGTCGACAGATACTCGTCGGCCGCCGATTCGAGCATCGAGGGCGCGAACGGTCGCCACTCCTCGCGGTGTTTCACGTAGCGGTTGACCCGGTCACGGGAGGCGCTCGTCCGCGGGTCGGCGAGAATACTCCGGTTGCCCAGCGCCCGCGGCCCGAGTTCGAGCCGACCCTGAAACCACCCCACGAGGTCGCCGTCGGCTAGTCGTTCGGCGACGTACCGTTCGAGGTCATCGGGTTCGTGGTACTCGAGCTTGTTCGTCTCGAGCAGCGAGCGGATCTCGTCGAACTCGTACGCCGGCCCCCAGTACGCGTGGGTGAACTCGGGCACGTCGCGCGGGGACTGGTCGAGCCAGCCGGCTCCCAGTGCGAGCCCGGCGTCGTGCGCGACCGGCTGGATGAACACCTCCTCGACAGCTGGTGACTCGATGATCGCCTTGTTCATCTTGCAGTTGAGGACGACGCCACCGGCGAGCGCGACGTTCGCGGTCCCGAGGCGTTCACAATACGTCTCGGCGATGTCGACGACAGTCTCCTCGAGGAGTCGCTGGGCGACGTGCGCGAGGTCCTTCTCGAACTGGGAGAACTCTCCAGGGGTGGCGCGACGCGGCCGGTCGAACAGTTCTTCGAGCCGCTCGGTGGCCCGTTCGGCGTTGAACTCCTCGACGAGCCCGGTCACGTCGTAGTCGACGCCCGGCTCGACGGCCTCGCGTAGGGTGCGTTCGATCTCCTCGTCGCGCTCGCCGTAGGGCGCCAGCCCCATCACCTTCCCCTCGCCGTTGAACATCCGGTAGCCGAGGTACTCAGTGACCGCGGCGAAGAACAGCCCGAGACTGCTGGGGTGCTCGTAGGTCCGGATGCGTTCGAGACCATCTTGAGTACCGTGCCAGACGACCGTGGAGTCGTACTCGCCTTTCGCGTCGACCGTCAGGACGACCGCCTCGTCGAAGCCGGATGGATGAAACGCGCTCGCGGCATGACACGCGTGGTGCGGCAGGGTTTCTATCTGTGGGACGTCGCCGAGCGCCGACAGGCGGTGTTCGATCTGCCGCACGGGGTAGAACTGTGCCTGCGTCTCGCGAACGAACTGCTGTTGGAGTCCGTACGCCTTCTGGACGAGCCCTGGCCGGGCGAGTCGTCGCCTGAAGTAGTGGCCGAGGATGTGCTTTCGGAGCGTGGGGTCGTACGGGAGGAGCACGCGGTCGAGGTCTCCGAGTTCGAGTTCGTGATGGTCGAGACAGGCCTGGATAGCCCGTTCGGGAAATGTGTTCGCCGCATGTTTCTGCCGGGTCAGCCGCTCCTCTTCGACAGCGAAGACGAGTTCTCCGTCGACGAACAGCGCGGCGCTCGGGTCGTGCTGGCCATACAGGCCGATAGCGGGCTTGAATGCGAGATCATAGTGGGGCATAATTCAGGAGGCGATTGGGAGACGATACCGTTCAGTCGTGACTATCTGTCTCCCCTCCGCTGTCGGTTGAGTTCGTCCCGCTCCCCCCGGAGCCGCCGCCCAGTGCCTCGGTGACACGCTCGTTGAGCGACTCGATCTTCGTCGCCGCTTCGTCGGGAAGGCTGCCCTGTGGCGGCTGGAGTCCCGGTTGCCCGCCCGAGTCTGGATTGCCAACGACGACCGTCCCGAGCATGCCTGTCGCCTCGTGGGGGACACAAAAGTAGTCGTAGACGCCGGGCGTCTCGAACGTGTGCTCGAACGTCGCACCCTGTTCCGATATCGTCCCGCTGTCCCACGCGTTCGCTCCGTCGGGGATACGCTGAGGTTTGTCGGTCTTTTCGGCGTAGGCGGTCGTCGTGTGCGATCCACTGTCGAGTTCCCACGTGACGGTTCCGCCCGTTTCGACCCAGACGACGTGCGGTTCGAAGTGCGAACTCTCGTCGGTCGTCGCCATTGTCACCGTGGCGCTCGCGTTCGGCCCGTCGAGTGACGCTCCCTCGGCGTCCGAGTGGTCGTCATCGCCTGCCCCGGTTTCGCTTCCGTGCTGGTCGCCAGCACCGTCAGATTCCTGATTCGAAGAGCCAGTACAACCAGCGATACCGACCGCAACAGCGACACCAGCGCCGGCGACGAACCGGCGACGTGTTGGTTGGCTATCTTTCATGCGTTGAAATTCTCGGCTAGCAGGGCCATTATTACCACAGAGATAAGTCCACACTCTGTCGTTTTGGAATAGCTCTAGCCCGTGTTCAGTCGCTGCTGAAGAGCCCTTATCAAGCATCTAACCACACCGAGTCGAAGCGATTACGGTATTGCCGGGGCAGCCCCCACCTATGCTTCGCCACTCTCCCACGTCCGCTGACCACGTCCTCGGAATCGACGATGAGGAAACAGAGGGCGTGTTGAACGCGCTCTCGCCGGAGTCCGCTCGGCAGATTCGCTCCGCCCTCAACGGGAAGCCTGCAACGGTCTCAGAGCTATCTGACAGGACGGGATTGACCCCACAGAACGTCTCCTACCACCTCGGGAAACTCGCCGATGCAGACCTCGTCCGCACCGACGGAACACGCGAAACGGGGGGAAAAGAAGCGACCGTCTATACTGCTGGGAGACGTGTCGTCGTCTCGACCGAAAGCCCCACCCGACGCCGTCGACCGGATCTCGGTGTCGTGGGGCTCATCGTCGGCGTCGTTCTGGCAGCGGCCTGTCTGCACTCGCTTGTCGAGCCATCAGCCAACGGCCTTGCGATGGTACAGTCCGGATTCGATGTTCTCAGTGTGCTGTTCTGACTCCATCTCGAGGTCGATGCGGAGCTGGTTCGTTATCATTCCACTGAGTGGCATCGATACGACCAAGCCGTATCCAACCATCTACTGGCCACTCGTGCTGTCGAGTCGACTCTCGTAGGCACGAGCAAAACGACGACGTAGACCATCTCAACGACATCGAGCGTAGGTATGAACCGGGCACTCTAATCGTCGCCTCCATTCCACTCCTACCACCCACAGAAATCAGCGAGGATAGTCTCCAAGAGTATTCTTTTGTTCCTATCCAGGTATATCCACTCATTCGACAATTACGGTTCCGATCATTCCGTTCTCCTCATGTGGAAGGCAAAAATACCGATACGACCCGGTGACCTCGAACGTATACTGGTACGTTTCTCCGCGCTCGAGAAATCCACGAGCTGACGTGCTCTGTCGGACCGCCTGTTCGGATTCGTAGCCTCCGCTAGCGAAATACGCTGCGTCCTCCGGAATCGAATCCTCGTAGGCCGACGCCGTGTGAGGGGCACCACCCTCGTTTTGCCACGTAACGGTCTCTCCAGATTCGATGGTGACTTCTGCTGGGTCGAACCGAAGGTCGCCAGTCATCGTCACGGTCGGCCCTGAGGAGCCAGTGAGGCCGCCGATACAGCCTGCGAGAGCCGACATCCCAGCCCCCAGACCGATTCCACTCTGGCGAAGCACCGACCGCCGTGAGTGTGTCTCTGATGGCACCTGGGCCCCCTACAACGCCGTACCCTGTGTAACCGTATAGTATGCAAGACCGAACTGGACTGCGTTGTATGCACCGTGGATGAGAGCGGGGACCGCGAGGTTGTCCGTGAGTTCGTACGCCGCCCCGAGCACGAGGGAGAGCGTGAAGACCAGGCCAATATACACGAGTTTCCCGCTCCCCTGGAGGGAGAAGACGTGTACCATCGCAAAAATGAGGCTGGCCAAGACGATCGCTCGCGCCGGATGGAACGATTCTCGCAGTGTTCCCTGAATGAGTCCCCGAAATAGGAGTTCCTCACCAGGACCCACCAACAGGAACGAGAGTGGAATCAACACCAGAAAGACGGTTGGCTCTTGGCGTCCGATCTCGATGATCTGGTTGCTGGCGTGGTCGAATCCGAGATACGCAATCACCGCCGAGAGTACGCGAACCGCAACCAGTAGCGCGATGAATCCCCCGACGACCCATGCGATGTCACGACGCGTCGGAACGCGTAGCCCGATGAACTCCAGACCACTGTCGCGGGTCCGTAGATAGACGAGTGCAACACCTCCAAACGTCACTCCCTGGAGTAACACTGTACTCAAACCAAGGCGTAGCGCCGGGCGGTCCAAGAGAGAGATCCCGACAGCACTGAGCGACTGTGAAACGAGCAGCAGGAGAATCGCCCCGATGACAAAGCTCCCGAGCGCGACGCCGAGAGTAACGCCCACTGCACGGAGCTGTCGCCGAACGTTCGTCATGACTCCAGTCCCCCGTCACTCGATTCACTTGTCGATGGTCCTCTTTCTGATGTGGAGAATCGCTGAAGCTCGAGCGTCTTCACCCGTGTTGCCAGTGCGAGAAACGTCGCGGTGAGCGTCAACGTCACTGCCGCGGCCGCTGCGAGGTCGTGCGCTCGCACCGAATGGTTGAGAACGCCATTGGCGAGTTCGGCCCGTAGGAACGTGTGATGGAATTCACCGACGAGCGGTACGAAGTAGTCCACGATGTCGTTGAATCCGTACCAGACGGTGGCGACGGCGACCGCACCGACCGAGAACTCGGCGTAGCGATAGATCAGGAACGACTGCAGACTCATCGCGAGATGGCTCACGATGAGGAACCAGTAGAGCCAGGGTTCGATGCCTCCCGGCCCGTTGAGAACCAGCTGGACGAACGGTGTCCAGAGGCCGAGTTTGATGTTGCCGTAGAACGCGAGCATATGGAGCCACTCGACGTCGTAGTCGAGTTTCCACGCAGCGAGACTGAGCGCCACGAAAAGCGTCGCGGCGGGACTATCGGGGACGAACGGCCACATGACGAGTGGCGTCTGTGCGAACTGAAAACGATAGTACCAGAGGCCGAACGCGGTCCCCGCGAGATTGATCGCAACGATAATCCACACATATCGGAGTGCGAAGTTCTCGACGCGCTGTGGTAGCGGTGCGAGGTAGCTAGGCAGACGATCTGAACGTGTTGTCGAGGTCATTTTCGAAATAGATTACATTCCGGATTCGGAGCCGCGCCGATTCGTCATAATGACGCCACTAATTAGCATCAGCACCGCAAGTGCGACCATACCGAGATCCCACCCCATACCGGCGGTCATCGTCGATTCCATGCCACCAGTCATTCCACCTTCCATTCCGGACCCCATACCCATTCCCCAGTTCACGCTACCGGTAACACCGACCAGCGCCTGGTTGAGCAACATCACGAGCGAGTAGCCGATCATCAGGGGACCACTCGCGTTCCCGAGCCGATCCGCATAGGGCGTCAGCAGAACGACGCCGTGGACGACCACGACGACGCCGAGAAGCGCCATGAGGAGCCCGCTGTTCGAGCCCATCATCCCGGTGCCACCTGTCGCGGAGAGCAGCGAGTAGACTCCCGAGACGAGTGCGATTGCCGCGCCGTACTGTCGTGTCGTACCGTTTGTGTTCATCGTCTCCATTGTCAGACTCCGAGCATCATCCGAAGCGATCCACGGACGCCCATCGGGAGCCCAATCGCTCCGATGAAGAACGTCATGAGCCACCACCAGGTGTGGTTCATTTCGTCTTTCGCGTCCGCGAGGTACCACACGATACCGCCAGTCACGAGGAGTTTGAGGACGAACGTCGACCCCGAGAATCCGGTCGCCTGGTACACGAGATTCGTCACAACCAGCTTGGGTGAATAGCCGAGGAACGTGACGCCGATGAGATTCTGCGCCGCATCCCACATCTGGCCGAAGACGGCCAGCAGGAACAACGGGTGTCGAAGGTGTGCGACATCGACGACGCTCGCTCCCCAGTAGTAGAGCGCGGTCATACCGAGGGCGATCCCCGTCGTCGCGACCGGCACCCACACGCGGAGTGGAGCCGACGTCGAGAGCCCGTGCCAGAGCGCCCACCCGACGGCACCAATCGCCCAGACCGTTCCAACGAGACCGACTATCGACGGGATGGACCCGATATTCCGGTTACGCGCGAGTGCGCCGACGCCGAGTGAGAGGACGGTGACGGCGGTGACGACGAAGTAGATCGACGGCGTGATGAACAGCACGGCGTAGTCACCGAGCAGGCCGATATCCTCGAGGGCGCGCATCGCTCCGCCAGCAACGATGATTGGCGCGAACCCGTACGCGAGTCGAGCGTCGTACGTGACATCGAGGGAGTCGAGATACGCTCGGAGCCCGGGGAGACTGTACACGACGGCCGCGAGGTACGTCACCGTGTTCACGGCGTTGTATCCGCGGACGGCCCGTATTCCCTCGTGCGTGACTGGCTGGCCGGCAGCGTCGGCGACGACCGGACCCCAGAGGTACTGCCAAACGAATCGGTCGTAGACGAGCGTCGGGAATGCGAGGAGTGCTGCACCGACGAGAACGACCGGGGCGAGCAGATACAGGACCCACCACTCCCGAGTTCCAGTGGCGGGGAGGGCGGTTTCGACGCGGCGAGTGACGGTGCTCACGACTCGCTCACCTCCAGTCGCCACGTCGTGCTCTTCGAGCGTCCCCACTGTTCGAGCGACACGTCGGTGAGGTCGTCCTGGAGCTGGCTCAGATACTGTGCGACGGCTTTCGGCGATCCGTCGAGGTCGCTAGCGATATCCCGAGCCCGAAGGTACGTGGGCTCAGTATCGGCCGTCTCGACGAGGTACGCGTGCACCTTGCGGCGGGAAATAGAGGACATGGATCAAGTGGCTTTGGTATTCAGCGCAGCTTCCCGAGCAGTTTGTAGTCGTGATCGGGGGTGTACCGTCGGAACAGCAGGCTGTTCGACAGCACCGACACGCTGGAGAACGCCATCGCACCGGCAGCGAGCACCGGTTGGAGCAGGCCCAGCGACGCCAGCGGAATCATCGCGGTGTTGTACCCGAGCGCCCACACGAGGTTCTGCTTGATCTTCGCGAGCGTCGCGTCCGAGATGCGGATGGCCTTCACGACGTCAAGGGGGTCGTCGCGCATCAGCGTCACGTCCGCCGCCTCAATGGCCACGTCCGTCCCCGAGCCGATGGCGGTCCCCACGTACGCGACGGCGAGGGCGGGCGCATCGTTGACGCCGTCGCCCACCATCATCGCCTTCCGGCCTTCGTCCTGAATGCTCTCGACGGCATCGGATTTGTCCTCGGGGAGAACCCCCGCGCGGACGTTCTCGGGGTCGATGCCGACTTGCTCGGCGACCGCGCGGGCGGTCCGCTCGTTGTCGCCGGTGATCATCATCACGTCGACGCCGCGTTCCTGCAGCTGGCTCACGGCGTCTTTCGCACTCTCTTTGACCGTGTCGGCATCGGCGACCACACCCACGAGTTCGCCCTCGTAGGCGACGAGCATTGCCGTCTTCCCCTCGTTCTCGAGGCGCTCCATCGTGTCCTGCGCGGGCGAGGGGTCGATCCCGTTGTCACGGAGGAGCTTCCGATTCCCGACCAGGACCTCACTGTTGCCGACAGTCGCTCTGATGCCGTGGCCGGGGACGTTCTCGAAGTGGTCCGGGTCGCTCACGTCGATCCCTCGCTCTTCGGCGCCGTCGACAATGGCACGGGCGAGCGGGTGTTCGCTCGCATGTTCGGCCGTGGCCGCGAGCCGAAGGACATCTTCCTCACCGAGACGGTCACGAGCGGTCAGTTGGCCACCATCTGCAGCAGTATCGCCGCCATCCGTGAGAGGCTGTCCGTCACCGTCGAACACGACGATGTCGGTGAGCTCCATTTCGCCTTTCGTCAACGTCCCTGTCTTGTCGAAGACGACCGTGTCGACGTCCTTCGCGCGTTCGAGGATGTCACCGCCCTTGAACAGGACGCCGTTCTGTGCACCGATAGTCGTCCCGACCATCGTCGCGGCAGGCGTCGCAAGGCCCAGCGCACAGGGACAGGCGATCAGTACGGCCGACGCGAACACGATGATCGAGAACTCGAAGACGGTGACGGTCCCTCCAGCGATTGCAGGTCCACCTGCCACGGCACCCCACAGCGGGAGCCACTCGACGAAGCTCGCGAGCGCTCCGGGGAACAAGTACCAGACGACACCCCAGAGAACGGCGTTGGCGATGACTGCCGGCACGAAATACGCCGAGATGCGGTCGGCGAGGTTCTGGATGTCGGGCTGGCGCGACTGGGCGTCCTTGACCGTCTGAACGATCTGCTGAAGCGCCGTGTCCTTCCCGACCTTCGTCGCCTCCACGACGAGCACGCCGTTCTCGTTGATAGTCGAGCCGACGACCTCGTCACCCTCGCTCTTCTCGACGGGGACAGACTCGCCGGTGACCATCGACTCGTCGACCGCTGACTGGCCATCGACGACGACCCCGTCGGTCGGGATCTGCTCGCCAGGCCGAACCTTCATCCGATCGCCGACCTCGACGTCCTCAAGTGGGATCTCCTCCTCGTTGCCGGCCTCATCGACGACGGTGGCCGTCTCGGCCTCCATCTCCAGCAGCTTGCGGAGCGCCTCGCCGGCTTGGCCCTTCGAGCGGGCTTCAAGGTAGTTCCCGAGGGTGATGAACACGAGGATGAGCGCGGCGGTGTCGAAGTACAGGCCGCCCGCGATGAGCCCTGAGAGGACTGCGACAGAGTAGACGTACGCAGTGGTCGAGCCCAGCGCGATCAGGACGTCCATGTTGGCGCGCTTGTTGTTCACCAGCGCATTGTACGAGTTCTTGTAGAACGGCCAACCGAGCACCAGCTGGACGGGCGTCGCCAGCAGGAACTCTGCCCAGCCGAACTCGATTCCGAGAATGGTCTCCGGGAGGACGCCACCGCCGAGGAGGAACTTCTCGGCGAGGAAAAAGAGGAGAGGTGCCGACAGCACCGCACCAAACAGGGTCAGTCGAAGCTGCTTACGGATTTCAGCCTGTCGCGCGGCGTCGCGCGCGTCCTCGCCAGAGTCGCTGTCGTCGCCGTCCTCTCGGACGGGCGAGTAGCCCGCGCTCTCGATGGCATCGTAGAGTGCATCCAGCGACGTGTCCGCGGGGTTGTACCGGACCTGGGCTTCGTCGGTGGCGAAGTTCGCCTCGGCCGCGATGACACCGGGTGTGTTCTCTAGGGCAGTCTCATTGGTCTGTACACAGTTGGCACAGGTCATATCGGAGATGCCGATGGTCACTGTGTCAGACACCGCACCATACCCGGCATCTTCGATCGCCTCGTATATCTCTTCGAGCGATACCTCGTCAGGATCGTACTCGACGGAGCCTTCATCCGTGGCGAAGTTCGCGTTCGCCTCAACGACGCCGTCGAGGGACTCTAGCGCGTCGCCAACTGTCGCCGAACAGTTAGCACAGGTCATCCCTGTGATGTCGAGATGTGCAGTTCGCGTTCCCATTCTTGTCCTATACTACGTAGTCCTTCCTTAGTGCAGTTACTGTTTCGAGACCAGTGCTTTAGACCAGTATAGAATTTAGATTCAAAGGCCTAGTTCCGTTCCACTACCGAAGGATGCCAATATCGACTCCGCCGATCTGGAGCGGAAATCGCGGCTACAACTAGACTCCGTCTTCGAGACGTTGATACTGGTCTTCGAAGCGGCCACGGCACGACGGACAACAGAAGTGATAGATGTCTCCGTCGATTCGAGCGGATTCGCCCTCGCTATCGACCGTATTCCCACACTCGGCGCACGTGATTGCGAACTCGGTGCCGTCGAGTGAGGGTGTCCATTCGAGGTCGTCGACGAGCGTCACCGAGTACTCCGTCGATGGCGCGTCTTCGAGGAGACCCTCGACCCATCGGCGAACGTTCTGTCCTTCCGCACGACCGTAGAACCATATTTTCCCCTCGGCAGTGACGAAGAGGTGTTCGATACCATCCGCGTCGTGGAGCCGGCTTCGAAGTGACTCGATGGCAGCGGTATCGTTTTCGAGCTGGACGAACACCGGAACGCCAGCTCGCAGTTGTGCGCGATTCACGTCGACGGTGAAGCCGTTGATGATGTCGGCCTCCTCTAACCGTTTCACGCGGTCTGATACGGCTGGCCCCGAGAGATCCACCTCCTCACCGATGCTGCTGAACGGGCGTCGCGCGTCCTCTGCTAGTAGCGAGAGGATCTCCATGTCTGTCTCGTCTAAATCACGCATATCTCCCCATTGAACCCCCGAACCACAATATTGTTTCCCAGCGCCAAGATTTGAATGCCATCTCACTTCCAAGATAGACTTTGGATTCGAAGCAGAAACTGACAAAGATTCCCCTCCCGTATGTACCAGTGTATGACGCAGACCATCACTGTCGAAGGAATGACGTGCGGTCACTGTGAACAGACAGTCGAAGACGCGCTTCGAGAAGTGAGCGGCGTGACCGACGCGACTGCCGATCGCGAGGCCGAACAGGCGAGCGTCGATGGCGATGCTGACGTCACGTCACTCGTTCAAGCCGTCGAGGACGCTGGATACACCGCCCACGCCTGAGAACCGCCGGAACGCACGTCCACAAGCGCCCCGCCGTTCTCGTTCGACACCGGCCCTCTTGACGGTACTGCGCCGTATCAGGGTCTGGACAATATAATGAGGGACGGCACCAAAACCCACGCCATGAGCAACAATCCAGACCACGAGAACTCCGAAACCTCCTCTGTAGAGGGTAACTCCTCGCATCAATCCGAAGAACCCGTCTACTGTTGTCGAATTTGCCAGCTAAAAGCAGATGCTGAAGCGCGAACATCAGCCCACGCGTCATCAGAGCAGCATCCCCACTCCCCGGAGCACGAAGGACACACTGCGGCGGATGAGACCCCAACGGAATCAGAACCCCCTGACGAACACACTCATCACGAGCACGAAACCGAGGACGGGCACCGCCAAGCCGAACCCGAACACACTCACCACGGAGACGCAGAACACGACCACGGGGCGAACGGTCACGAAGGGGGTTCACACGACGATCACGGAGCCCACACGGACCACACGGGCCACGAAGGGATGTTCCGCCGGCGGTTCTGGGTGTCGCTCGTCCTCTCGGTGCCAGTCATCTTCTTCAGCGAGTTCATCCAGGACGTCTTCGGGTACACGGCACCGACATTCCCTGGCAGCGCTTGGATCACGCCCGTTCTCGCGGTGATCGTCTTCGGATATGGTGGGGTGCCATTCCTCTCGATGGCCCGGACGGAACTCGAGAACCGTGAGCCGGGGATGATGATGCTCATCTCGCTCGCCATCACCGTCGCGTTCGTCTACTCGATCGGGAGTCTGTTCCTCCCGGGGACGACGCCCTTTTTCTGGGAACTCGTCACGCTGATCGACATCATGCTGCTGGGCCACTGGATGGAGATGCGGTCGGTCCGGCAGGCGTCCGGGGCGCTCGACGAGCTGGCGAAGCTCATGCCCGACATCGCCGAGCGCGTCACCGAGGGTGGGGACACGGAAGAGGTTCCTGTCTCCGAACTCGGCGAAGACGACGTCGTTCTCGTTCGTCCGGGTGCGAGTGTACCTGCGGATGGGGAAGTCGTCGAGGGGGAGTCCTCGGTCGACGAATCGATGATCACCGGCGAGTCTCGTTCTGTCGACAAGGAACCCGGGTCGGACGTCGTCGCCGGCACGGTCAATCAGGACGGCAGCCTCCGCGTTCGCGTCACGAAGACCGGCGATGAGACGACGCTGGCGGGCATCATGCGACTGGTCGATGAGGCCCAGAAGTCCAAATCCCGCACGCAACTCCTGGCCGACCGGGCAGCCGGCTGGCTGTTCTACGTGGCACTCGGCGTCGCGGCAATCACGGCCGTCGCGTGGGTCGTCGCGGTCGGATTCAACATCGCCGTCCTCGAGCGCGTCGTGACAGTCCTCGTTATCGCGTGTCCACACGCCCTCGGCTTGGCCGTCCCGCTCGTGGTCGCGATCAACACCTCCACGGCTGCCCAGAACGGGATGCTGATCCGCGACCGTATCGCCATGGAGGAAGCCCGGAACCTCGACACGGTGATGTTCGACAAGACCGGGACGCTCACGAAGGGCGAGCAGGGCGTTGTTGGCGTCGAGACGGCAGGCGACTGGGACGAACAGCGGGCGTTCGAGGTCGCGGCGGGCGTCGAAGGCGATTCCGAACACATGATCGCGCGTGCCATCCGGAACGCCGCCGCCGAACGTGACATTCAACGGGCGAAGGTCTCGAGCTTCGAAAACCTCCGTGGCCTCGGCGTTCGGGCGACCGTCGATAGTGAGACAGTTCATCTCGGTGGCCCCAACCTAATCGAGAAACTCGGCATCGAGCGATCCGACGACATTACTGCCTTCGCTGAGGAAGCCGGATCGAACGCAGAGACAGTTATTTACCTGATTCACGAGGAATCCGAGGTCGTCGCCGCGTTCGCGCTGGCGGACGTCATCCGCGAAGAGAGCCGGCAGGCCATCGAGGCGCTGCACAGGATGGGCATCGAGGTGGCGATGCTGACCGGCGACAGCGAAGACGTCGCGAAGGCCGTCTCTGAAGAACTCGGCATCGACCAGTACTTCGCGGAAGTCCTGCCAGAAGAGAAGGACACGAAGGTCGAACAGCTCCAGTCCGAGGGGAAACTGGTCGCGATGGTCGGCGACGGCGTCAACGACGCGCCAGCGCTCACCAGAGCTGACGTGGGCATCGCCATCGGCTCCGGGACCGACGTAGCCATCGAGTCGGGCGACATCATCCTCGTCGACAACAATCCTCTGGATGTCGTCCGTCTCATCAAGCTCTCGAAGGCGAGCTACCGGAAGATGCAGGAGAACCTCGTCTGGGCGACCGGCTACAACGTGTTCGCGCTGCCACTCGCTGCGGGAATCCTTGCACCCATCGGGATTCTACTGTCGCCGGCCATCGGTGCCGTGTTCATGTCCCTATCGACCATCATCGTCGCAATCAACGCCCGCCGACTCCGGGGAGTCGATCTCTCGGCATGACGACGCTGATTGTCGGGGGCTACGGGTCGGTCGGCCACACGATAGCGGAAGAACTGGCCACCGAACCTGACGGCGCGAATGCCGTGATTATCGCTGGTCGCGACGAGACGAAAGCGAACGACGTCGCAAGTAAGTTCGGAGACCATGTCTCTGGCATCGCCTTCGACCTCCAGGAGACGGATTCGTACGCTCGTGTCCTCGAAGATGTTGATCAGGTCATGGTGTGCGTAGATCAGTCTAGAACAGCGTTCGTCGAGGCGTGTCTCGAACGGGGGATCGACTATATCGACATCACAGCCTCCGACGAGTTCTTCCGCAAGGTCGAACAACTCGACGATGTCGCGCGAGACAACAGTGCGACAGCGATACTGAGCGTCGGACTCGCACCTGGCGTCACGAACCTGCTTGCGAAACGCATGGCTGACCAGCTGTCGACGGTCTCAGAGATCCGGATTGGCGTGCTCCTCGGCCTCGGGGAAGCGTTCGGTCCCGCGGCAAGTCGATGGACGCTCGAGCAGATCGGTCGAGAATTCGCGGTTCCCAGAGCGGGACACTCAGAATCAGTCCGTGGCTTTTCGACCCCGGAACCGATTGAGTTCCCTCGGTATGGCCGGCGGCGGGCCTACAGCTTCGACTTCGCAGATCAGCACGTCCTCCACCGAACGCTCGATGTGCCAGCGAGAACGCACCTGTGCTTCGACTCCCGAGCCGTCACGTCGGCCGTCTATGGACTCTCACGGGCCGGGTTGTACCGTCCAGCTGTCGAGGCGATCGGACTCA
This sequence comes from Halorarius litoreus, assembly GCF_024362405.1. Taxonomy (GTDB): domain Archaea; phylum Halobacteriota; class Halobacteria; order Halobacteriales; family Haloarculaceae; genus Halorarius; species Halorarius litoreus. The sequence continues at coordinate 48,116 of NZ_CP101455.1, forward strand.
ATCGACTGACGGAACTCGTCTCGACACTCTCGGTCGGCGGGGACGGCTTCGCCGTGACGGTCGAGGTCGACGGCCAGCAGCATTCGACCGCGAAGATCCTGACGACGGCAGTCGACGGACGAGAACAGAGTCGAGTGACGGGTATCGTGGCGGCAACCGTGTCGTTGGCTACCCGAGATACGAGGGTCCCTGATGGGGTTCACCACGTCCACGAGGTTCTCGAACCCGGACCGATTCTCGATGTCTTGCGAGAACAGGGGTATCGTCTCACGAACAGCGAACAGGTCCGGAAGACGAGCGAGCCGGTCACCCTACTACCATGAGGAGCCCCCAATGACGACACAGCACGTTTCCGTCGGTGGACGGACAATCGATGCGGGAGAGAAGCAAGCGTTCCGCTTCGCCTGTAGCGAGACGTATCACGATGATGAGCTCGAAATTCCAGTCACGGTCATCAATGGCGAGTCCGAGGGTCCGTGCGTCTTCCTGACCGCTGCTGTCCACGGTGACGAACTCAACGGTGTCAAAATCATTCAGGAGGTCGCAGATCACTACGACCCCGAAGATCTCCACGGCGCGCTCGTCTGTCTCCACGTGTTGAACGTGCCGGGATTTCTCGCCCAGCAGCGCTACATCCCGATTTACGACGAGGACCTCAATCGGTCGTTCCCTGGCAACGCCCGAACGACGATGGCAAAACGGCTCGCGAATGCGATTTACGAGGAATTCATTTCAAAGTGCGATTTCGGGCTGGACTTCCACACGTCGACGCGCAACCGTACGACGATGTACCACGTTCGCGCCGACATGCGCGACCCGGCCGTCGAACGGCTCGCTCGGGCTTTCGGCACGAGCGTCATCCTCGACGGTGAGGGGTCACAGGGCACGCTCCGAAGCGTGGCCTGTCAGGACGGTATCCCCACAGTCACGGTCGAGATGGGGCGCGCCCACCGATTTCAGACGGCCCACCTCGACCGGGCGCTCCACTGCGTCGCGAGCGCCCTCGCCGAACACGAGGTCCTGCCAAATCAACCGGTCTCCTGGCCCGGCTGGACGCGCGTGATCGCTCGCGGCGGCGAGAAAACGTGGCTCCGCGCCGAAACCGGGGGCCTCGTGGAGATGGAGTGGGGCCCACACCCACTCGTCGAGGATGGAGAACCGCTGTTCACGATTTCAGATCACTTCAAGAACGACGTCGAGGTCATTCACGCGCCATCGACCGGCCTCGTCGTCGGCGTCCTCGAAAACGCGGTGGCGTACCCCGGCCATCCGTTGTGTCACTTCGTGACCGTCGACAAGGAAACCGCCGACATCATTCGCGACGACATTGAGCGCGGCGTGTTCGATGTCTACCGTGAAGGTGGATTCCAATGGCCCGAACCTCGCTGGTACGCTCACCACGAACACGAAACCGATTCAGCACACGCTGGAAACACTCGTGACACTGAACGAGAGGATAGGGATGACTGAGCCGTCTCATCCGATATTCGCGCAACTGTATGATCCGGTGATGAAACCGGCAGAGCGAACCGTGCTTGCCGAACACCGCCGCTATCTCGTGGATGATATCTCCGGGGCGGTTCTGGACCTCGGTGCGGGGACAGGTGCGATGTTTCCGTACTTTAGAGAAACAGTCGCTGACGGCGGAAATATCACACTGTTCGCAATAGAGCCAGACCCCCACATGCGCCGGCAAGCAATCGAACGAGCACACGACCTCCGACTCGACATCGAGATCGAAAGCGCCGGTGCAGAAGCACTTCCGTTCGCAGACGATTCCTTCGATGTCATCATCGCGTCACTCGTATTCTGTACCATCCCCGATTTTGACGCCGCACTCTCCGAGGTAGCCCGGGTACTGAAGCCAGGCGGCGAGTTCCGGTTCCTCGAACACGTCCGCGGAGAGGGCGCCGTGGGTGTCGCCCACGACGTACTCGCGCCCGCATGGCACACCGTCGCTGGCGGGTGTCACCTGAATCGTGAGACGGACGAAATATTTCGAGACGACGATCGATTCGAACTCGTAGATTACACACGGCTGGAGGACATCCCGCGGATCGTTCCAATCGTCCGTGGGACGCTCGAACGCCGACGTAAGGGCTCGATCCTCTCTCGTTTCGTGTGAGTAGCGAAGTCAGCGCGCCTTCGCTTTCGCAACGAGGATGACGTGCTGCAGGAACGGCAACGCACGGTGCGCGGCCCTCACCTGTTCGGTAATCGTCGTTGGATCGAGGTCATACGCTCGCAACAGCCGTTCGATGAGCGACCGAATTGGACTCCCGAGAAGCTGAAGATACAGCGTCGTCCACTTCCGGAACCGCCCGACGCTGTGGCTCGTGATGTTCTCGACCGTCTCGAGTTCGAGACTTGCGTCTTCGAGACCAGCCGTGTACTGCTCGACCATCCCTATTGACGGCATATCCCACGCGTCTGCAAACGAGTCGACGTATCCTCGTTCCGTCTCAGTCACGTCGGACTGCACCACGAGGTCGGAGAGGACGAGAACTCCCTCCGGTTCGAGAACATTCGCGACCGCGGCGAAGACGCTGTTCCGGTCGGGAAGATAGACGAGCGCGTCAATGGCTGTACACGCGGTGAATGCGTCTGACCTGAACGGGAGCTGTGTTGCGTCACCGACGACGAACTCGGTATTGACGTGCTTCCTGCGTGCGTTCTCGGTTGCTCGCTCGATATTGTACGGAACGAGGTCCAGTCCAGTAACGCGGAAACCGAACTGATCGGCAAGATGGATCGCCGGACCGCCCCGGCCACAGCCAACATCAAGGAGGCGAACGCCATCCGTGGCGGGCAGGTGCGACGCGAGCCTCGCTCCGACTTCCGTGACGAGGCGGCGCTGACTCGACCCAACGACGTGTGGCTGGTACCACTCGGAGTAGCCGAGATTGAGGAATGCGTCAGTCTCAAGCAGCAGGTCGAACGCTCGCCAGATGTCGGCTCGCTCGCCTCGATACGAGAACTGGTCGGTGATACGCTTTCGGAGAGGAGGCTGGTCCATCGGTCACCTACTCGAGTTCTGAAACCTCCGAGTAACAGTACTCGGACTCGTCGCAGTACGCGAGGTCGGCACACCCCCGAGGTCGCTGGTAGTCGATCCCCTTGTGCCGGCTGAGATACGTCACGTATCCGTCGTCAACGCGGTCGAGAATGTCGTGACAGATCCACTTCTCCCCGAACCATGTGGCGCCTAGATTCCGGTATGGACAGAGGAAAATCGTCCGTTCGACTGAATCGACCTGTGGCGTCTCGACGATCCGGACGCCGACGAGGCGGTACGCGACGCGAAGTCGCTTGACGACCGAATCCGGTGTATTTGCGCCGACGAATAGAACATACGCAATTACGTATCCGATGTCGTGGAGGAGTCGTCTAATCATCGTGCAGACCGTCGTCTGCCGTCCCAAAGAATCTTGACCAGTTTCACTCGATCAGGATCCTATATTTCGGCGTACACGTCACCCGTCTTCCCGCCACCGAGTACGTAGACGGTGAGCGAGTCGGACTTCGTCCCGCCCATACCCGGCGACCCGGCAGGCATCCCGGGCAGCGCGATGCCGTCGATGGTCGACTCTTCATCGAGCAACGTCGCAATGACCTCGGCAGGGACGTGTCCTTCGACGACGTATTCGTCGAGAACGAGAGTGTGACAGCTCTGTAGTTCCGTGGGAATGTTGTGTCGCTGCTTGAGGGTAGCCACGTCCTCAGCCTCGGTTTCTTGGAGCGTCGTGTCGAGGTACTCTCGCAGGTACGACGCGTACTGACTGCAACAGCTATAGCCCGGCGAGCTGAATTGCTGGGCGTTCGTCACTGACAGCGTCCCCTCGATAGCCCGCTGGTCCGATCTCACGCGCTGACGTTGCGGACTTCCTCGTTGAGGTCGTTCAGACGGACTCCTATCTCCGTGACGTCCCTGTCGTAATGACGAACCAGAGCGTTGACGCCGAATTCCTCTGGGACCAGGTCACGGCCGTCGCGCAACGTCTACGAGGATGAGGGCATGACCTTATCACTAATCCACGATTCCAAGATACTTTGCTGAATCTGGAATTCAGGGATTCGGCGCATAGAGCGCGTACAGGATAGAAAGCATGCCCGCTGCCGCGACTAGTGCAGCCACGAGACCTGCCTGGAAGATTGATACCTGGAGCAGTTCGAATAGAACTCCTTCGAGGAGCCCGCCGAGGCCAATTAGTGCGAACCCAAGGGCGACGTAGAGCATCAGCTGTGTTCCGTGGCGTTGGTAGCCGCGATAGGCTTGGTACGCGATAACCAGAGCCAACGCGGTCATGAACAACTTGGCGATGACGAATAATGTGTGTTCCATGAATCAGTCTCCTCGCATGTTTTCGAAGATGGATGTAATCCGGTCCGCGGGATCCGGTCGGACATCGATATGGATGTCAAACCCCTCGTCTTGGAGGAGGACTTCGATACGTTCGAGACGTGCCTCATACTCCCGATAGTGCCGACCAGCGGGATCGACGTGCGTGTACTCCTCGAGAAGCCCGTGCTCGACGAGTGTGTTGACGCGACGGGAGACGGTTGGGCGTGACATATCGCATTCCTCGCTGAGTTCTTTTGCAGAGAGTCGGTCCGTCTTCGTCGCCACGAGAATATCGCGAGCGTACTCGTCGTCGAGTGTGGCAAAGACGGCTGATGGGCTCAACTCTTCGGTCACACTCGCATACTCGTCCTAGTGGGGTAAAATAGCCGCCCGGTTTTCTGACTCAGAACACTGGCTCACCGGTATATCGTCTCTCCCTGCGTACACTCACTCGGTGAACTAACGATGTCTACTATCAACTCCGGCGTCAACCAACTGGAGAGCAAGGTCGGCGGCCTGACCGTCGGCGGCCGCGTCCACAGCCTGAGCGCGTGGTTCGTGCTCGCGCTGCGTCTCATGATGGGCTACGCGTTCGCGTACTCGGGATTCACGAAGATCGTGGCCGCCGAGCCGTTCTCGGCGGGTGGCTATCTGGCGAACGTCGCGGCGACCAACGGCAACCCCCTCGCGGGTATGTTCGCGTGGATGGGGTCGACCCCGTGGTTCGTCGAGTTCGCGAACGTCGCTGTCCCGTGGGGCGAGCTGTTCATCGGTCTCGGACTGCTCGTCGGTGCCGTCGTCCGCCTCGCGGCGTTCTTCGGCGCGCTCATGATGCTCATGTTCTACTTCGGGAACTGGGACATCGCCCACGGCGTCATCAACGGTGACTTCGCGTACATGCTCGTGTTCCTCGCGGTTGCGGCGTTCGGTGCGGGCCGCATCCTCGGGCTCGACCAGTACATCGAACAGTACGAGGTCGGCGGCGAGGCGCTCGTCGAGCGCTACCCCGTCCTCGAGTACATCCTCGGCTAACCACGCCGAACCATTTCAGGAGAAATACACATGACAAACACAATTCAACCACGCGGTACTCGATCCCTCGGACTGATCGTCGTCGGTGCGCTGACGGTCGCGGTTATCGGGGGTATGGCCCTGACGCACGCAGCCGTCCCGGACGCGGTGATGTGGGACTGGCACTACGGAATGTGGGACGACGGCCACATGACCGGCTGGGGGCTATGGGGATGGGGGATGATGCTGTTCGGCATCCTCTGGATGGCCCTCATCATTGGTCTACCCATCTATCTCGTCTATTGGTTGGCTACCCGATCTCAGGCTGACGGACCCGACGAGGATAGAGCCCTCGTGACTCTCCGTGAGCAGTACGCTCGCGGTGAGATCGACGACGAAGAATTCGAACGCCGCCGTGGCCACCTCATGGAAAACCACTGACGTATGTCGCGTCGGACCTTCCAGCGAGCGTCCGAAAGTGTATAGAGCGTCCACCGCCGAAGAATTGGGCACACCGCAGCCTTTTGCACACACATACTGTACTCAAAGCAACGATGGTGGACTTCTCTCTGTTGCGCTGTCGTAGCCTTCTGCATTCGTGCGGAATCCCGGTCACGAACTCCCCCTCAAATCAGATGGAGGCTGGTTAAAAGCGATGTCGCCCGTAGAAATAGAGGCACTGTTCTTCGTGGGATTCGGGTTCCTAGTGGGGATTCTCTTCGGCTTCTTTGGACTGGGTGGGAGCTTCTTTGTCACCCCGGCGCTCCTCGTGCTCGGCCATCCCGCCGAAGCCGCTGTGGGCTCCGGTCTTGTGTTCGTCTTTGGGACGTCACTCGCTGCAGCCGTCACCCACCGGTCTGCTGGACACATCGATTACAAGCTCGGTGGCCTGCTTATCCTCGGGATGGCAGTTGGCATCGAGGCCGGCAGGCGGATACTCTTCTGGCTCGCCGGGAGAGGACTTGCAGATACCGTCATCAGCATCGCCTACGTCGTATTGCTGGCAGTGGTCGGTGTGATCATTCTCCGTCGAGTTCGCAATGAACGACTCGTCGGCTCCATCGAACAACGTACTCCCCCGGTGTTCGAGCAATATGCTTTCAGCCGATTTCCACCGCTAGTCGAACTCCGGTCTACCGTGCAGGTCTCCGTGTGGCTCGTCCTCGTCGTCGCCATCGCTATCGGAACGCTCTCCGGCTTTCTCGGAGTCGGCGGCGGATTTCTGATGGTTCCGAGTCTCGTCTATGGTATGGGTATCTCGAAATCGATAGCGGTTGGTACGGATATCTTTCAAATCGCGGGATCGAGTGCGTTCGGCTCTGTTCGCTACCTCCAGCAAGGAGCCGTCCATTTCTCAGTCGTACTCCCACTGCTCGGAGGGAGTGTCTTCGGGTCCTATGCCGGATCCCGGCTGACAGATGTCGTCGACGAGAGCGCACTGATGAGCTACTTTGCGGTGATGCTACTCCTCGATAGCGTCGCAGTAGCGAGCAAGACTATTAGTCAAACGTACGATATTCGAATCCTCCACGACCTCAGTCTCACGCTCCTCTTTGGGACCGCGCTCGGCGTTGCTACGCTCATCGTCTACCGAGGTGGACGAACTGCCTACCGCGACTCGGTCAGATGATTGTGGGTTCGAACGCCCTCGTATAAGTATAGAATCATCTGGGTCTACAGGCGTGAGGATAGCCGACTAATCATCGTCTGCCATCGTCTGGTGATCGGACGAACAAAAAGAGAAAGACGAGTACGACGATCATTCCCAGTAGCGAGTACGTTATGTCTACTGGGACAAGCAGGGCACTACCGATGAGCGACGCCGCTGCTAGAATCGCATACCCGAGTGAACGTGATCCCTGTTGCTGAGTCCTGGCAACAGCTTGCATTCGCTCTTCTTGACGGGCGTCAAGCTCTTGCTCGAATTTCGCTGGGAGTCGGAGGAGTGCCCAGAGTGAGGTTTCCAGTTCGCCTCGCATCTCCGCGAGTTTCATCCGAGCTGCCCGTTCCATGAACCCGTGCTCGCGGAGGAACGCCTGTGCGGCAGCGAGGAAGTCGAACTCCGGATCGAGCTGTCTGAGAACCCCCTCGCTGATCGAGCCCACCCGGAGGACGAGCATGATGTCAGGCGGGATGCGAAACGGGAACTCGTGGAGCATTCCGGTCACTTCGCTAATGATCTGCTGCCAGTTCACGGTCTCGCTCCCCTCCAGGTCGTCGATGACTAACTCAAGGACGTGCCCGACAGCTGCTCGATCAGCATCGGGGTCGAGGGCTCCGAGAGCGATGAGTTCGTCAATGATTCCATCGACGTTCCGATTGACAGCAGCGAGATAGAGGTTTACGACGCTGTTCTGCATGGTCGGCGTAAATCGGCCACTCATCCCGAAATCGTAGAAGACGATACGGCCTTCCTCGTCGACGGCGAGGTTGCCGGGATGGGGATCTCCGTGATACACCCCGTGTTCGAGCCCCATCGTGAAGTACGCGTTTGCGACATCTCTCGCAACCCGTTTCGGGTCGTGGCCCTTCGATTCGAGTTCGTCAACGTCGGTGATCTTCGTCCCCTCAGCGTAGGCCATAGTGAGGACACGCTCCGAGGACACGTCGGTATAGACGCGAGGGATAACGACCGACTCGTTTTCGTCACCCTCGAAGTTCGAGCGAATCTCCGCCATCATTCGGGCTTCCCGCTCGAAGTCGAGTTCCTCCAGAATGATGCGCTCGAAGTCGTCAGCCATGTTTCGGAGCGAAAACTGGAGGCGCTCCGGGGCAAGCAACATGACGAGCGGGATGAGTCGGCGGGTGATGCGAAGGTCGGTCTCGATGAGATCTTTGACGCCAGGTCGTCGAACCTTCACGACGACGTGATCGCCCTGATACGTCGCTCGGTAGACCTGCGCCAGTGACCCACCTGCAATCGGTTCCGGGTCGAAGTCATCGTAGGAGTGATAGCCGACATCGTCAGCGAGGGCGGGGATCATCTCGCGATATGGCCCCGTCGGGACTGCATCCTGCAGCGTGACGAACTCCTCGGCGTACACTGGTGGAACGACGTCGGGGCGAGTCGAGAGGACCTGCCCGATCTTCACGAACGTCGGCCCGAGATCGAGCATGGTGTCGCGAAGCCGGCGGGCGCGCTGGGCGTGCGTTTCGCGAGAGATCGGGCGGGAGCGTCCGAAGAGCAAAAACCGACGCCGGTCGCGAAGAAAGAGTATCACAAACGGGACGAGTTTGCCCAGAATCCGGAGGAGTCGAAGAGGAAATCGAATCATCAGAGTTACCGCCGAATTCGCCCGTCGTTCCCTAATAGATACGTGTTGGAGGCGTTCCGAAATCACCATTCGGGTGGGCACCGAAGCGTTCTGATGAATGACTACCGATCCGGTCTGTGGAATGGAACTCCTGTCTGGCGAAGCCGCCGCAACGGTTCAGTACGGCGGGAAGACGTACTATTTCTGTAGCGACGAATGTCGACAGCAATTTCAGGTCCAGCCGGCGGTATATACCGAGTGATCTTGGGGCTGCCCACCCTCGTGGTCGGGCAGAGCACACTCTCGTGCAGGCGTTCGGGGAGCCCGTTGCAGCCCGCTATCTCAACAACTCTGAGGAGATGGTCCATGACCGGTATTCACATATCGAGACTGGGGAGTTGGGAGACGTTGCTACAGAAGCTCTCGAAGAGGCCGACTCGTCCGACCGCTAACGATACTAATCACGTTTCGATGAGGTGTCTAAACGCAGAGAGTGTATTTTCCCCTTCCTCAGTAAGATCCACGTCCGTCCGTCGCCCAATCTTCTTTGTTTCGATGAAACCCTTCTCGTTTAGCGGTTCGAGTATATGCGTTTCGAGTAATCGGTAGCGGGCTCGGTCCGAATCAGCCTCATGGTCCGTAATGAAGGGCAATCCCTCCGGTGGTGTTCCTGCTTGAATTGGTTTACCGTTCCCTTGGCCGAATTCGATTAGCTCTTTCTTCGTGACCGGACCATTTCGGTAAATGTACTCCATCACGTAGATGAGCTGTGTCTCGGGGGCATCTATTGGGTACGCCGGCAGTTCCTTGATGTTCTTCACCCCGTGGGAAACCGGTTTGACCCGTTGAGCGTCTTTTTCACCATATCGTTCTGGCTCAACGTAATACGGCACAGCGTCGGTTACCATACACGCGATCATCCCGCCGATTGCGGATATTTTACTCCCGGTTGCAATGTTCACGAACACGTCATCGTCTGCGTGCTGTTGGATTTCTCGTGCCGTCACCCGGACAACCTCATACAGATCGAAAATGTTGCAGGATCGGATCTCTCGGTCAATCCCAGCTGCCTCGATATCCTCATACAGCTCCTCGACAAATGGCGGCCGTTCCCCCTCACCCCATTCAAGTAGGATTAATCGATCAGCTTTCAATTGCTTCGCGGCTTCGACGACACGATCGCGCTCGAACCCGAGCGGCGCGATATGAACTCGTTCACTGGGGCGCATGTATCGCTGTTGGTGATTCTGTGGTTTATGCGTTTGGTGCGGATTGTGTGCTTAATGCCGCTACTGATGTTAGAGACCGCGTGGTGCTTAAGGGGATGACGCTGTTAGGCGAATGTGCATGCAACCAACTGATCTCGAGGAAGCAACCCAGCATGCCCAAGACCGCTACCGAGGACTGAACGCTCAGCTCGAGTCTCTCGACGAAGAGACGGCCGACGACCTCCGTGCCGCACTCGAAGCCGCAGAGGACGCCATCGACGAGGGGCAAGACACCGACGAGGATCGATCCCGCTACGACGCGCTCAATCGGGCGGCCGACTACATTCAGTCAGCACAAGACGACATCGACACCCTCCAGGACGCGGCTGGGTTCGATGTTAGCTACGCTGAGGAACTCGAAGCACTCGAAGAGGCCATCGAAGAAGTCGAGGACGGCCTTGATGAGGCGCTCGAAGATGTTGATGAAGGTGATGATGATGAGGACGACGAGGAGATTGACGGCTACGAGGTGACCGTCAGTGGGGAAACGAAAGTACTCGACCAGCAGTACATCGAGCCGATCGAACTGCTGCGCACGTTCGAGTACGATCCCAACCAGTACGTCCTCTACCCTCCAGACGAGGACGATCGAGTCCCCAAAGACAGCGACATCAACCTCGCCGAAGAGAACGTCTTCGACGCAATCCCCGTTGACACTGCCTACGGGAGCACCCAGCTCGACGACGTGCTCGCAGCGGACATCGAAGCCCTTCGAGAAAACCACGAGGTCGATGTCGATACCGAGGCCGAGGCGCAGTTCGTCCACGTCACCGTTCGGGACTACCAGATCCCGTCGGATGCCTACAATGCGGACACGACAGACGTGATGATCCGCGTCCACGAGAACTACCCCCAGAAGGCTCCGGACTGGGTCTACGTCGACGAGGATCTCCGGCTTGAAGGAGGCGGCGAGCTTCGGAAATCTCGCGACGACCAAGTCCGGGGCTGGTTGGCTCTTTCCTGGCACATCAACAAACTGGACGGCATCGAGTGGGAACCCTACGAGACCGATCTCGAGTGGTATCTGGAGACCGTCGCGAACGGACGACTCCGACAGGGTGACTGACGCGACCCCTCCCGCTGGCGATTAATCCACCCACATTACATCTATGCAGGGACATGAGACTGACGGCAGCCGAGAGCGAGCGACGAGGAGCAAGTCGCGAGTATCTCACTGGCTTCGCTCCGTACTAGAAGACCCTGATCACGAGTGGCCGGTCGCTGACCGGATACGGGTTCGGATCCGAGGCGCCGACTACCAGCGGCTGCGCGAGCACCTCGTGCGTCCAGAGCAGAAGTGTCCGAAAGAACATGCCGCCTATCTCGTTGCCGGTACACAGGAGTACACTCATCGTGGGCAGCGGGTCTTCGAGTATCTCATTCGTGAGGTCCACCTGCTGGATCGGGACGAATATCTCGATCAGTCGACCGGAATCGTCCGATTCGATCACACGACGATTCGGTCGATGATGCGGGCGACCGAAACGGACCATCGGTATCTCGACGATATGGCCCTCCTGATGTGCCATAGCCATCCCCGTTCGAGCCAGCCGTGCTACTCGGGCACCGACGACGAGAACGAACCGGCCCATATGGCGTCGCTGACCGGTCGAACTGCTGGTCCGCATGGAAGTCTCATCTTTGGTCAAGGGGGTCTGACCGGCCGGGCGTGGCTCTCTGACGTTCCGACGATCAGGCATGAGCCGATCACGGCCGCCGCGTCGCCGATTGATGAACTCGTTGTCATTCACGACCGTGAACTAGAGCGGATTCGGACGACGGATTCACGACTCCCTCCGGCTTCAAACGGCGAGGACGAGATGCGCGACCGGCAGGCGTTGCTCCACGGAGCCGGCGGTAACACTCGGCTACGGGACGCTCACGTGGCCGTAGTCGGTGCTGGTGGACTCGGGGCACCGATCGTCCAGACGCTCGCTCACCTCGGCGTTGGCGAAATCACGGTCGTTGATCCCGACGTCGTGGAAGAATCCAACCGCTCGCGAATCGTCGGCGCACGCCCAGCCGATGCTGGTGATCCCGAGCGGACGCCCGACGAGGATGGTGTCGTCCCAGCTGCGTGGGCCGAGGCCATCGACGGATGTGGGACGCCCAAGGCGGAGGTCCTGGGACGCGTTGTCTCCGATATCGATCCGTCGATCTACTATCACGGCATCTACGAGGAAGTTCAGGCTCCGGGAGCGCTGGAGCAGGTCGTCGCTGCGGACGTGATTGTCACTGGCACCGATACCGCCACGTCACGTCGATTCGTGTCGGAGGCCGCCCAGCAGTACCTTCGGCCACTGTTCAACGCAGGCACGGATATCGACGTTGACGACGACGCTGGACTCCGAAGCATCGCGACCAGCTTCCAAGTGTCCGGCGCGAACCGGGCGTGTCTGGACTGCTTGGATGCGATTAACGAAGATCGGATCGATGCCGAAGGCGAAGACGAAGACAATCTCGAGTATGGACTTGACCTCGTTGCCGGAGAACAACCATCGGTGATCACGATCAATCAGGAACCGGTACAACGGTTGACGTTCGCGCTGCACCGGTTCCTCACGGGACTCCTCGCCGACCGGCACGGATTCCAAACCGGCACGTACAGCGCAACTTCAGACCGCCTTGTGAGCGACGCAGAGGCTGCTCCCGACTGCCAGTTCTGTAATGGGGCGTTCACAGCTACCGGCGATCGTGGCGTCCCAATAGCGAAGACTGGACTGTATCGGACAACGCCGTCGACTGTCGAGACAGGGAGTGTCGCAGAACTGGGTCTCGATGCTGCCGTCGAGAAAGAGCCAGCCAAGGACAAGGCTGAACCTGAAGGTGATGAACCGTCCAAAGAGCATAGCCTACTCGCTCGTATCAAGAGTACGGTAGCCCGCTATATCCCACAGCTATGAACCGAAAACCCGTTTCGTCGAGTAACCTGAAAAGTGTCGGCTACGATCAGAGTTCGAACACTCTCGAGATAGAATTCCACGGTCGCCGAGTCTATCAGTACTACAACGTCCCGAAGAAGATCTATCAAGGACTGATGGCGGCATCCTCTCACGGAAAGTATCACCATCGCCGAATCAAAGACAGGTATCGATATTCTCGGATTCGGTAGATGAGAGATTGATCACAACCAGCCTGTGCTGAAGCGTTCAGCACTAGGTTTATACCGCTTCGCGGACTTTCTTCGCATATGAGCCTCGAAGAGACGGTTGACTACCTCGCCGAGGAACTCGACCTCGAGCGAAGTGAACACGTTCGCGAGGTCGGACAGTCGGTCGCCGAGCTTCGCGACTGATCAGAACATTTCTCTGAAGTCCCGTTCGACGAGTCCGCCCTCCAGATACGTGATGAACTCTTGTTTCGTTGGTCCTTGACGGTCGAGCAGATCGTCCCGTTCTGCTCGTTCGAGAACTGCCTGCGCAAAGTCCGTACAGTGGGATTCATGCTGCTCAGCGTACTGCGAAAGGGCTTCTCGCCAGTGCATATCCAACTCGAACTCGGCTAATCGAATTTGGATCCCGTCTTTCCGTTCGACGAGGTCGACATCCAGGTCTTCGAGTTGCTTGAAACGGAGGTTGTTCCGGCGGACCGTGATGAGCCGCTTGGAATCAATGATGTAGGGGTCAACCCACTCTCGCCAGGTATCGTCGTCGACGTGTGTTCGTGGCATCGCAAAATCCGAGTCCACACTCTCAATACAGAACTGCAGCATAGCGATGCCAGTTCGATGATTCGCATTCGGGAGGGAATGTCGGAGAATCAAATTCGACATCACTTCTCCAGCGACGGTCGGAAGTGGGGCTCCCCAGGACACGTGATCGAGTGCCTGCTGGATTTTTTGCGGTTCGAACTCCTTGTAGAGCCGAAACTCATCCTCCTCTCGAACATCGACAGCTGCTTCGAGCAATTCCACTAATCGGAAGGCGACAACTTGCCCAGCACGAGGAAGGTCACGAATACGGTCGCTCAGCCATTCCTGATCGAAGTCAATATCTTGAGCTGATTCGATCTCTGAATCGCCTTCATAGAGCACATAGACCGGAGCTTCGAAGGGGTACCCGATGAGCTTTGTCGACTCGTCGGATTGCTCTCGCTGAGACCGGATTTCTGCTACCGATGCCGAGCTATATTTGAGTGAGAAATTCTCGGCCTGTGGGTGGTGATAGAAGACGAGCCGAGCCATCTCACTATGTATTCGTGGGAAGTGGGTAAAGCAGTCCCGCTTTTATATTGAGTTCTATTTGCCTGGTTCTACGACGTAGTGGGTGCGTTCACGTCCTTTAAATACTGGCTTTCCCACTCACGTCGCGCCTCGATTTCCCGCACTCCGCGTTGTGTGACCGTGTACACGTTCGTCCGTTTGTCGAGTTCACCTTTCTCCAGGAGGCCTTTGCCGACGAGGTCGTCGAGGTTTGGATAGAGCCGCCCATGATTGATCTCTTGTTCGTAGTAGTCGTCGAGGTCGGCCTTTACTGCGAGCCCGTGTGGTTCCTCGAGCCCGGCGATCACGTACAAGATGTCCCGCTGGAACCCAGTTATATCGTGCATCCGTCTGTTCCCTTTTTTGATGGGTGGCATATGTTCTCTCTGGAACTCAAAGGCGGAGATTCGGGCCGAGGGTATCTACTTAGTATACTCATCACCGAACAGCGTTTAATACCGATGCATCTGTATCACTGGTAATGACCTTTCAGCCGAGGCTGCCGGTGACGTTCCGTGGCTGTACTCGACCAGCTGTCAGCCCGTGGTAATCAATTGTGTCTCCATCACAGTCACCATCTTCTACGTGCACGCTTTGTGGTGAGGCTGTCCCCGACGATCGAGTCGTGGCTGAGGAGGACATCGTATTCTGCTGTGATGGATGTCGAAACGTCCATCGAGTGCTTGGTAGCGATGGAGTTCATAGCCAGATGGCCCCGACAGACAGCTCTGGAGCGGACGAATGCGATGCAGACACGCGTCGATCGGGGACTGAGGAACGAGCCTTCTTCCAGGTCGACGGGATGCACTGTGCGACGTGTGAAGCCTTTCTGGAATCGAATGCTGAGGACTGTGCGGGGGTCACCGACGCTGCAGCGAGCTACGTAACCGAGACGGTACGTGTTGAATACGATCCCTCGACCGTCTCAGCGAACGCCCTCTGCGACGCGCTGAGTCCCCTCGGCTATACGGCAGCGATTCGTGACGGTGGTAGTGATCGTGCGCCGTCTGTAGTCGGAAGATCGCGTCGGCAAGACCAGATTGGCGGTCGAGATATAGACGAGCTACTCGGCTTTCGCTACGCTGTTGGCGTTATCTTTGGGACGTTTATGCTCCTCCCGTACGCGGCGCTCCTCTATCCGGCGCAGCTCTCGTCGTTCTTCGGAGATGGGACGCTCGATATATTCGCCGGGGCGTCCGGGATCGGCGGTGGAGACGGCTTGTTGATCCTGCCGCTCTTTCTCGTTCTGACGGGTGTGGTCCTCGTATTCACGGGACTTCCGCTGTTGCAGGGGGCGTACGTCAGCCTCAAAATGCGACAGCCGAACACGGATCTCCTTGTCGCCCTCTCCGTGGTGAGTGCCTACGTGTACAGCACGATCGCCTTTCTTCTCGGTCGAATCGATGTCTACTACGACCTGACGATCGTGATTGCCGCGAGTGTGGTGGCTGCGATCTTCTACGAATCATTGAGCAAGCAGCGTGCGATGGATCGCTTGACAGACCTTACTATTTCGCGGGTCACTGACGCCAGACGATATGACGCCGATGGGACGACGACGGTTGACGTGAGCGATCTCGAACCGGGAGATAAAATCCTCGTCCGTGAGGGCGAACGCATTCCGGTCGATGGGATGCTTGCCGAAGACGAGTGTACGGTTGATGAGGCAGTCGTGACGGGCGAATCGCTCCCTGTGCTGAAGCAAGCGGGCGACGACGTCGTCGGCGGTGCGGTCGTTACGAACGGCGCTGCTGTACTTACGGTGAGCGACAGTGCCTCCAGCAGTATCGACCGCCTCATCACGTCAGTCTGGAATCTCCAGAGTGGGAATCACGGTGTCCAGCGACAGGCCGATCGGCTCGCGTCGTTCGCTATTCCGTTCGTCGTAGGTGGATCAGTCCTCGCCGGAGGTTGGTCGCTCGTGAGGGGGTCTGGCATCCTGATCGCCGTCCTGACGACGCTGTCAGTGCTCTTTGTTGGGGGTCCATGGGCGCTCGGGCTCGCCACTCCGCTCTCCGTTGCAACGAGTATTGAGGAAGCAGTGAACCGCGGCATCGTCGTGTTCGACGAAACCGTCTTCGAGCGTCTTCGGAACGTCGACGTTGTCGTCTTCGACAAGACAGGCACCATCACGACCGGCCGGATGGAGGTCCTTGAGGTGGATGCACCGGCTGACCTCTTGGAAGTCGTCGCGGATTTGGAACGAAGAGCATCGCATCCGGCGGCGGACGCCATCGTAACCGCATTCGCCCAGCAGGATCGAGATGGCGAACTCTCGAAATCGGATGGTGGTGTTGCTGATCAGCGTGTCCCAGAGAAAGCCGAGCGCGTCATCGAGTTCACGAGCCACGCGAGCGGCGTCGAAGGGGTCGTCGAGGACACACGGGTTCTCGTGGGCAATCACGATCTCTTTGCAGAACTCGAGTGGTCTGTCAGCGATGCCATCGAGACGCGGGCAACAGAGGCACGAGACGCCGGTCAGCTTCCGGTCATCGTCGGTCGTGACGGACGGGCGGAGGGCGTCATCGTCGTGGGCGACGAGCCACGGGCGGGCTGGGACGACACGCTCACACAGCTGAGTGACCGTGATATCGAGATCGTCGTCCTCACCGGCGACGACGAGGCCGCTACTGAATTCCTTGGCGAGCATCCTGCGGTCGACCACGTGTTTGCAGGGGTTCCGCCTGCTGGAAAGACCGCGACGATTCGCCGACTACAGTCCAGGGGGCAGGTCACGATGGTCGGTGATGGGACGAACGATGCACCCGCCCTTGCGACAGCTGATCTGGGGATCTCGCTCGGCGGTGGAACGGCGCTCGCGTCCGATGCGGCGGATATTTCTATCGTCGATGACGACCTTTCAGCGGTCGGGACGACGTTCGACCTCGCAGATGCGGCTCGGCGTCGCGTCAGACAGAACAATGCAGTGGCAGTTCTCTATAATGTAGTTACGATTCCACTCGCGGTAGTCGGGCTGTTGAATCCGGTGTTCGCGATGGGTGCGGTCGTGACGAGTGGCGGTCTCCTCGCGGCGAATTCGTTTCGGGATCTGATCGGCGAGTAGCGGTTTCAAAGTCGACTTGATAGATGGCATTTCAATCGAGTGGAGACGATTTCTGCGTCGTCACTCGGGAGATTCGAATGCACCGAGGCCCGCAAATCCGACTGCGAATCCTACCACAATAATAGCTCCTGAGAGGATCTGGTAGAACGGCGACGACGGAAGCAAACCGGTCGCGAGTGTTCCGGTAACTACCAGTACCGCTGCCAGCCCCAGATAGAGGTACTGTCGCCGTTTATTCTTCATATTTTTAGACATTCGCACGAACCGCCCGATATGTTCTCACGGAAGATGCGTCACCTCAATCTGCCGGGACGATAGAGGCTGACTGGTTTGGCTGGCGGGCCGATTCGACCGAATAGAGCAGACTACCGGTAAACAGGAGGAGACTCCCGACGATGAACAGCGCACTGAGCGGCGAGGCGGAATCAACGAACACCCAGTAGAGGGGTGCGGCAATCGTGGGTCCCGCGGCCAGTACTGCGATCTTCGCGACGAGTGGCCCACAGCAACCACAGGTACACGTACCGACGATTGCCGCACTCCCGGCGGTCCCTTCGGTCATGCCGGCTCGTTCCTCAACGCGCCAGTGACGGGCGATGAGAGCGGCGTTCAGCCCGATGAGTGCGCTCAACATCCCGACGATGATGGCTTGGCCTGGTGAGACTGCCAGGAAGAACGGGATATGCGGAATTGCGATCTCGAGCGTGGGCCATGTGACCAGTTGATAGATACTGGGAAGGACGACGACTGTCAGTTCGTGCGGGAACCCTTCCTCGGGGAAAAACGAGAGATAGCCCGTGACGGAGATGAAGAACAGCGCAAGCACGATGCCGACCCCGATGCCAAAGCGTCGAGCGACCGGATCCCGGAAGACAGCTCGAAGGATGTGTCCTGCGTCTTTCCAGACGACGTATCCGACGAGGAGTGGTGTCGCCAGGACGATCGCGTACCCGAGCGGGTGGGTGTCACTCGCGTGCCCAGGAATGAGATAGGGGTACGAAATCCACAGTCCCATCAGGATGCCAAGGAAGGTATACCGCGGACGGGTCGGCCAACGAAGCCAGCCGATGGCGAAACTCGCGAGCACGATTCCCAGCCCAGTTCCGAGTCCGAGGAGTGGATACCACGACCGGGGGAACGGCATAGAACTCGCACCGTACGTGGGATCGGGTGAAAACCCCTCGAAGAGGACGGCCCCGAGCGCAGTCACCGCGATGCCGACGAATATGGCGTAAAGCGCGACTGTTGGCGAGATACGCTCTATTCGTTTGAGAAGAACGGCACCCCCGATGAGGACGACACCGACGAACGCGAGGGCGACGCCGTGGCCTTGGGAGAGCCCACCGGTTGCGGTTGCACCGTGGGCAGAGGCGACGGGAACCTGTGTGAGTGTGAGGACGAAAAGAACGAATAGCGATACTGGACGGATGGATCCAAGCCGGTGGAACAGTCCGCGTATATTTTCGCCCGTCGCTCGATCCCGGTCCGGGAGCATTAACGAGTCTTACTGCGCGAACCACTTCTACCTGACTGATTTGGTCGAACTACTAGTGTCTGGATCGGGAGCGGTGTGCTGTTTGTTATGTCCGTTCATATTCGGTCTATAGTATCCGTTAGAACGTTTCACCTGCTACCGAACCACAGCGCTTTACTCGTGCAAGTCGATTGATTCACCATCGTGAGACGCCGTGAGACCCTCGCCGGGCTGGGTGCGGGACTGACAGGTATTCTGGCCGGGTGTTCCGGACGTTCTGGTAAGCCGGACGAAGAGACGTATACTCCGAGTGAAACGGCGAGCCCGACCGATGGGGGGCGTACCCCGTCCACTGAGGCGCCGTTCGAGCATCTCGGAACCCTCGATGGAACGTTCGTAGTCAATGGCGACTTTCCGGCAGATGGCGACCCAGGAGACGGGTTCCCACCGGAGTTCCCGAACCCCCCTCCGAAACCGGATGTCGACGAGAGTTCCTTCGAGACGCTCGACGTGAACGGCGAGGCCGTGACGCTCACACCGATCGACGTAATCGAGGTCTGGTACCGCCGTGCGGAAGCACGTTTCGTCGACGCTCGTGGGCTCGGTCAGTACAGGCGATCGCACATCTACGGGAGTGTACTCTCAACGGCACAGCGGGGATCAACTGGGGGCGGAATCGAAGAGTGGCCGAAGGACGACCGCATCGTGACCTTCTGTGGCTGTCCCCACCATCTGTCCTCTATCAGGGCGGCTGGGCTCCAGAAGGCCGGATTTTCGGAGGTGTACGTGATCGATGAGGGCTTCGGCGTCTGGGCGGAACGCGGATATCCGATGTCCGGTCTCAGATCGACGACGCAGAGCGACATCTCCGAGCGAGTTATCGAGGGTGAACTTGATGCACGCTACGCTGGTGAGTATGTATGGGCGGCTGTGGACCGTCAGTACGAGGCTGCCCCCATCCAGGAAGACGGGCGCTTTACACTCGTTCTGAAGTTCTCGGGCGTGACTGATGAGACCCCAGTTCGCGTCTCTACGCCCACCTACACGGTAACTCGACCGTTGGGCGAGCTTACCTCAGAAATTTCCAACGGCTAGCGAGCGATGCGTCCGTCGAGGTGAGATATTTCAAAGCAGTATCAAAGCGGATTCGATCGGCAGGGGAAAGCAGTCAGAGTAGACAGCAACCACCCACTGCTGGTGGAGCGACATTGGATGAGGTGCCTGGGATCAGTCAGAGCTCGACGTGGACGGAGTCGCTGTATCCGATCGTCTCTGCTCTCTGATCGAATCGTAAACGAATCCAGTTAAGCAAAATCAGTTCGCGAAACTGAGTCCGTCATACTGAGATGACTACGTAGCGTTTGCATCGGAGGGAATCCATTGCTTGATGAGTTCGTTCACGTTGTAGAAGAGGACTCCGACTGAGGCGAGGGTTGTGACGAAATAAATAATCAATCCTGGCGGGCCACCAATCGATGTCCCAATTGCACCTCCACCGAACCCAACAACCGTGAGTTCGATCCACGTCACCAAGATCCGAGACAGCAATCGGGGTTCCGAACTGGACTGTGTTGATGTCATCTTCTCAGGTCACCCTATTCACGAACTGATGTTGATTCCTCATTGGACTCGATCTCCACAACTCAACGACACGCTGTTGCCTGATTGTGCGTCTCATCCGTAGGTTTCCTCAGTATCGACGGGACCGCTGAACGCTGAATAGAGCACGACAAAGTATACGAGCACGATCGGCAGCAGCACGCTCGCCATGATCGACATGAGATTGAGCGGAAGCGTCGAAATGATTGCCTCTCGGATGGTGAGTCCAGCGGTCCGATCGACGACGGGGAACAGAAGGGTCGCAACGAGCCCTACGAGTCCGAAGACGAGCGCGGCTGTCGCCGCGAACGCGGCGTAGTACCGACGGCTGCGGAGCGCGACGACGTAGATTCCCGTCAGGGTCGCAGTGAGAATCACAAGTGCAACGACGGTGGGTGATCGGAACGAGAGGCGTAGTGCTGGTTCGGTCACGTATATCGCTCCGAGAGTGATGATCGCTCCACCAAGATAGCCCACGGCAGCTCGGACACCGTAGTTCTGCATCTCGTCTCGCAACGCGCCGCGGGTTTTCAGCCCGAGGAACGCCGCCCCGTCGACGATCGTGAGGACGAGGACTGTGACACCACCGAGGACCCCCACTGGGGTGATCAGGCTGGTCGCTCCGACCAGCCAGTTCATCACGAACAGCCCCAGCAGAAACGGTGTCACGGTACTTCCGATGACGAACGAGTAGCCCCAGAGTGTCCGCCAGCGGTCGTCTTCACGCTCCTCGTACATCTCGGGAGCGAGCCCTCGGAGCCCGAGTGCGGCGAGAATCGCGAACATCAACAGATAGTACCGGCTGAAGAGGTTCGCGTAGACGGACGGAAACGCCGCGAATAGTGCTCCACCGAAGACGACGAGCCAGACCTCGTTCCCGTCCCAGAACGGCCCGACAGCGGCCAACAGCTGTTCTTTCTCGTCGGAGTCGTCACGGGTCGCAAACAGGACGCCCACGCCGAAATCGAAGCCGTCGAGAAAGAGGAACATCCCGAAGATGAAAAACAGCAGCGCGAACCAGAGCTCGGCGAGTGGTAATCCGAATAGCGGCTTCGTGGCCAGCGATCCGACGTTAGTCACCGGACGTCACCTCTGACTCTGGGACATGGGCAGCATCACTCTGCGTGAGTTCGTCTCTCGATGGCGGCCCCGCTCGGATGATACGACCGACGACGTAGGTGTAGAGGCCCAGTAACAGGATGTATCCAGTAACGAATCCGAGGAGAGTGAACGTTGCTTCGGCGCCTGTGAGACTTGGAGAGACGCCGGCACTCGTCTTCATTACCCCCTGAATGACCCACGGTTGTCGCCCGACTTCGGTGACGATCCAGCCGACCTCCACAGCGACAAATCCCAGGAGGGACGACGCCATCAACGCCTTGTGTAACAGATCGTCCTCGAAGAGTTCGCCCCGCCACCATCGATAGGCACCCCAGACGGCCAACAGGATGAACCAGAAGCCGAGTGCGACCATGATTCGGAACGCCCAGAAAACGATCGCCACTGGTGGGGCTTTCGTCGAGAAGGATTCGAGGCCGCGTATCGTTGCCTGTGGGTTTCCGCCACTCGCAAGCCAGGATGCACCACCGGGGATACCGATGCCGAAGAGTTCTTTCGTGCGTGGATTCAGTAGGTCGTTGACATCCGTGGGGAACGCAACAATATACTCGGGGACGTAGGAGTCTGTTTCCCAGACGGCTTCCATCGCGGCGAATTTCTGGGGTTGGGTTTCAGAGACGTGGCGGGCATACTCATCACCCTGAATCACCTGCAGTGGCGCCGTGATGAGCAAGACGACGAGCGCGATTTTGAGCGTCTTCTCCCAAACATCGATGTGTTCAATCGGGTAGCCCCAGACGTGGTGCCGGAACACGTAGTAGGCGGCGACGCCGGCCATAAAGAGTGCGACCGACTCGACGGCCGCGTTCTGCATATGAATGAACATGTACGGGAATCTCGGATTGAGGTACGCCGCGACTGGGTCGGTAAGCTTCACAATTCGCTGGCCGTTCTCCACGACGATTTCGAACCCACGCGGCGTCTGCATCCACGAGTTCGCGATGAGGATCCAGACCGCTGAGAGCCACGTTCCGAGCCCAACGGCAAGACTCGATACGAAGTACTGCCGGTCCGACACCCGGTCACGGCCGAAGACGAAGATCCCGAGGAACGTCGCCTCCAGCATGAACGCCATCATCCCTTCGAGGGCAAGCGGGCCGCCGAACAGTTCTCCGGCAGTCGTTGAGAACGCGGCGAAGTTCGTTCCAAATTCGAACTCAAGGACGAGCCCGGTAACGGTTCCCACGACGAAGCTCACTGCAAAGATTCGTGTCCAGAACCGACGGAGCTGTTCGTAGACTGGTTTCTTAGTGCGGATCTCTTTCCAAGTGAAATAGATGAGGAACGGAGCGAGACCCATGCTCATCACTGGGAAGATGATGTGAACGATCGTAGTGAGTGCGAACTGGAGACGGCTGGCAAGGACGGGATCAACCATCGATCTCACCTTGACAGATGGTTCTACTGGTCTGAACGATGACCCGCAGATCGAATAAAGAATTAATCCACATCAGGTGGAATGCCATCACTCTGACTTTGCGACCTCGGTACGTCAAATCAAGGCGGTATCCTACGTATTGGGAATCCGCCTTTGCCACTTAAGCTGGGGGGTTTGATGAGTAGATATGGAACGTCGACGACTAGTCAAGACAGCCGGAATTGTCGCAACAGGTGGCGTAACCAGTCTCGCCGGATGTAGTAGTTCAGGGAACGGAGATGGTGGCGGTGAGCCGACCACGACCGATACCCCGGCGACGACGGACGGATCGGGAGAGCAAACAACCGATGGCTCGGGCGATTCGAACACGGTCATGATGGTCACCGAGGGCGGCGAGTACTATTTCGATCCGATTGGCCTGTTCGTCGAACCCGGAGAGACGGTCACGTTCAAAATCAAAAGCGGAAGTCACTCTGCGACCGCATATAAGCAAGGAAAGAGTTCGGCCTCGGTCACCCGGATTCCCGAGGGAGCGGAAGCATTCAATAGCGAAACGCTGAGTGAACAGGGTGCGACCTACGAGCACACGTTCGAGACCACGGGGACGTACGATTACTTCTGTATTCCACACAAGTCCCTAGGGATGGTCGGCCGGATCGTCGTCGGCGAACCAGGCGGCCCTGCCGAAGGGAGTATGCCGCCGGATGGAGACGTCCCCGAGAGCCAGCCCATCGTCGAGCAGGGGAGTGTCCAGTACAGCGAATTTTCTGGATAAGTCGGTCCCAGCCGCCCGCAGATATTCAATCAATCTTCAACGAGGCCTTTTGTCGGTCAGTATATGACGCTGATTCGAGAGTTATACCAGAATTTGTTTTCGAGGGCGCGCGTATAACGAACAAAATGGAGAAGCGTCGACATACTGTATGCTGGCCAATATCCCATCAAATCAGGGATATACTGTCCGTCAGCTGGGTATACTGGCGTCAGCATAGAATGGTGGTAACTGCGGTGTGTACAGTGTCCTCGAGACGTATCTTCGAACCAAGCACGTGGCGCACGGCCACTCCATCACCTCGAAGGACAACTGGATGATCGGAAGAAGCGGCGTCTTCTCTGAGGAGGTTGACACGCAAACTGGATTTGCTTCGCTCATATCTCCACCGAGTTATCGAACCGTACTGCACGTTGGGTCCGGACACCAGCCCATCGACACCGCATTACTCCCAGTACTCTTTATTGGTGGACTAGCCTCGTCCGTGCTGGTGACAGCCGGTATCATTGCCTTCTCCCGTCGTCAGGCCCGTTCCTATCTGTTCGTGGTTCTAGCCCTTGGAACGCTAGTTATGAAGGCCTTGCTCGGGGGTTTAGCTCTGAGCGATATCATCCCAATTAGCCAGCATCACCTGATCGAACACGCTCTTGATATGCTGTTAGCCGTGTTTCTGTTGATCGCTGTCTACGACGCTCGCACGTCACCGAGCCGTTACAGCAATACGGGTGAACAGTCCGAAACGGACCCCCCATCCAACCAGTCTACGTAGTCGCCCGACGCAATGTTGGCACGCACCAGAACGCTGATGAGTAGTGTGATTTGAACGCAACTATCCCGGGTACCGCTACGTAGCGTAACGCCTGAATCCGCACTCTCAGAACGCTGGTTACGTACGTCGTTGGGAAGCCTAACAACCTCTGAACGACATGACTCTCAGCTGTCTCAAATTACGACCCATATAATCAAATCCGATTCGATGAAATCCCATGACATAGTGGTATCAAAGCGTTCTGTTCGACTTCTGCTCGCCGCTGTCGTCTGTCTCGCGGCTGGCGGCCTACTCTATGGATTCGTAGCTGGGGCCACTGACGACACGTTTGAGAATAACCTTACAGAGCAGGGAATCTCGAACTCTCACCAACAAGTCGCCCCGCCCCGAGAAAACGTCACTGTAATCGCCACTGACTCGAATTCGTGGCGTGGCAACGCGAGCGATGGGCCACGAGCGCGAGCGGAACTCGTCGCGTTCAACCCGAACGGAAGTGTTCGCTACTACAACGATTCGCACACACGGTACTGGGATGTCGACCAGGTGCCGGGTACGCGGATGACTGTCGAGTATATGTACGCGGATCACCTGGAGCCGTCGGCCTGCCCGGACACATGGAACACCAGTATGCGGCGGGTGGACGCAACGATCTGGCAGCAATACGAAGACGCCCGCTCGAGTGAGGCGTGTACGCGGAACGGGTACGAGCGGGTCAATCTGACCACCGGGGAGGTTACACAGGTTTGGTCCGAAATAACGCCCGGGAAGGAAGCGACGCGCTATCACGACGCCGACCGCCTGAACGAAACCCACCTAGCCGTTGCAGATATCTATCTCGATCGGGTGTTCGTCGTCAACACGTCTTCGGGGGAAACCGAGTGGACGTGGAACGCCAGCAGTGCATTCGATAGGGAATCGGGCGGTCCGTATCCCGAAGATTGGACACATATAAACGACGTCGAAGTGCTTGACGACGGGCGAATCATGGTGAGCGCCCGTAATCAAGACAGAGTAGTGTTCCTCAATCGGAGCGGTGGAATCGATAAGGGATGGACTCTCGGGACGGAAGACGACTACAGCGTGTTATACGAACAACACAACCCGGACTATATTCCCGCTGAACGAGGTGGTCCGGCAGCTATTGTGGCCGACTCGGAGAACAACCGTGTCGTAGAGTATCAACGAACAAATGGAACGTGGAATCGCACGTGGACGTGGCGAGATGGGCGTATGCAGTGGCCCCGTGATGCCGACCGGCTTCCGAACGGCCACACGCTCATCACGGATTCGAACGGAAACCGTGTGTTCGAGGTGAACGAACGAGGCGACGTTGTATGGAGTGTCAACATCGCCTTCCCGTACGAGGCCGAGCGAATCGGAACTGGTGACGAAAGCACTGGCGGCCCCAGCGCAACCCAGGCAACGCTACAGTCTCGAACGGGTGGCCTGGGAGATCGGCTGCAAATCGCAATCAAGCAGATACTTCCCGGGAAATATCTCAACGGCCTTATGTACATCACGCCTCCGTGGATGGGACTTGCAGAACTCTTGGAACTCGTGGTGCTTCTCGTGGGAGGCGTGGTGTGGGGAACGACCGAGATCGTCTGGTGGTATCGACGATAGGGGTCGCGCTCAGCCAGTCGGCCGGGGCCTTGACCCACAGCTCTCAGTTAGTCAGCTTAGCAAGCGGAAGGTCGTGTTCTCTCGATGCCCTATCTCATACGAATTCAACCTTATGCGGAACGAACACGGCGCTTTCCCATCTAATAGGAATCCGGCAAGACTCCTTACATTACAAACGAGGACGTAGCAGTACCCGATACCCCCAATAGAATGGTTGTGAATTCCGACGCAGAGGCCACTCACTCGATAGGTAATCTAGAGTAACTATGGATGATAATCCCAGTCGTAGAGGTGGTAGGAATCTTGTCCTCGTAGTGTATCTGATTATCGTTCTGCTCACTGCAGGACTCGGCTTCATTATCGGTGTGATCAGTCCACAAGGACTGGATCCGGAGCTGTTTGGGGTCGTCCAGCTTGCTCCCACACCCACAGGAACAGCCGTCTATGGCGGCGCGACGATTGGTGTCTTGCTCGGGGTCCTTCTCTTGCTGGTCGTTTTCGTCAGTCGCCGATACGATGATGCCGAAGTGAACCGATGAGAGACAACTCAGACACTGCTCACACGATGAAAAGAAACGTATGAATCGAGATGACCTACCCATCCCGGTGCCCTCGTCCCGAAAGACGGGTGTGCGGGCACTCACACTGCTGCTGATCCTGGTACTCTTGACACCGACAGCGGTGTCGGCGGTTACGTACCAACCCACGTCCCTCCAATCAGGGACGATGGAACGTCCTGCAAACGGAACGACAGTCATCTCGGTTCAGGGCTTCAAGATTGCCGGACAGAACAGCGGGAAGAAACCAGCCCGCCTCGTCGGGGTCGGCCCCCGTGGAGATGTCAACTGGGAGTACAACGGGGAGGAGAACGGGATCGTCTGGTTTTACGACGTTGACCCACTCCAGAATGGGTCGCTACTGATTACTGGAACCAAGCCCGGAAAAACGGTGGTTACCGTTTGGGATCCTGAGTCGCAGCAGACCCAGTGGTCACGAACGTTCGACTGGGAAGACACCCACGACATCGACCTCGTGAACGGCGATCAGTTGCTCGTGGCGAATATGCGGAACTACAACGAAACGACCGGCAACAACAATGACCGGCTCCTCCTCTATGACCTCGGAGAGAACGAGACGGTCTGGGAATGGAAGTTCCGCAACCACGGGTACAATCGTAGTGGTGGTGGAAAGTATACTGACGACTGGACACACGTCAACGACGTGGATAAAATCGGTGACGGCCGGTATCTGGCGTCACCCCGGAACTTCGATCAGGTCATCGTTGTCAACCGATCTACGGGGAACGTCACCCAACAGCTGGGGAGCGATGGCAACCTCTCGACGCTCTATGAGCAGCACAATCCCCAGTATCTTCGAGGTGAAGGGGGGACTCCTACGATGCTCGTCGCCGACAGTGAGAACGACCGTATTGTCGAGTACGCAAAAACGGGGGGAGAGTGGGAACGGACCTGGACGCTCCGGGGTAAATTCAACTGGCCCCGTGACGCCGACCGACTGCCGAATGGGAACACCCTCGTTACAGACACGTTGAACCACCGCGTTATGGAAGTGACACCGAGTGGGGAGGTCGTCTGGGAGTTCTATGCTCCGTGGGGAACATACGACGCGGAGCGAATTCAGCTCGGTGATGAACCAGGCGGCCCGACGATTCGAGAGCAGAATGCAACCGGCACAGTGACGCTCCAGGGAAGTGCAGCGTTGACTCCCGGTGCGAGTGAACGATCGACCTTCGCCGAGTGGTTGTCGAACACGTTCGCAGACACCCCGGTCGATTCAGAAGCGTCGTGGTTCGCTGAACGGTGGGCCCACGTGACCCCCTGGATCAGGCCCGTCTGGATGGGGCCGTGGGACTTCGTGCGTACACTTGTAGCAGGGGTTCTGCTCCTGGGCTGGCTTACAACCGATGGGCTATACCACCGCGCTCAACTGTACTCCCGTCTTCAGAACGCCATACGCCGATGGAAGGAGACGATATGATGAATCTCGAAACAGCAACGCAGGTAGCTACCACTACGAGGCGTTCTCGCTAACCAATGAGCGAACCTCGTCCCAGGGCAGCGATTTGGAACCGCTTTCAACAGCTACCCGCCAGTACACTGTTGGCTGTCAGCGGTGTTGTCCTGTTCGTCGCCATGCTCGGGGTCAGTGCCGCTCTGGCCCCCTCGATTGGTTCTACGCCCAGCGAGGGCTATCAAGAACGCACGCTCGTCGGCTCGCAGGGAGGCGGTCCCGGGTGGCACCAGTACGGCAGCGTCTATCTGCTAAATGGGAGTTCCGTTGTCTGGCGTGAGGATGCTGCTGAGAGCTATTTCGATGTCACGCGAACCGAGAATGGAACCGTTCTGGCTGGATTCATGGATGGGGGGTACGAAGCCTGCGGCCCATACGAGTCGCCCTGTGTTCGCACTGGGTTCCAGGTCATTGACTCGGACTCCGGTGAGGTTCGCCCAGGATACAGTTTCCCAGTTCGGACCCGGACGAACAGCGAGGTACACGATGTCGAACAGCTTCAGTCGGGCGAATATTTGCTGACGGACATGGAGTACGAGCGTATCTTCACGGTCAAAGACGGCGAGGTAACTTGGCAGTGGAACGCGAGTTCCTTCTACGATGCTCCAGCTGACCCGACACGGACCGACTGGCTCCACATCAACGACGTAGATGTCATCGACAACGGCCGCTATCTCGTCTCCGTTCGAAACGCGAACCAGCTCCTCATCGTCGAACGCGGTGATGGAGTCGTCGAGGTAATTAACGAGGACCGATCCAACCGTAATGACGACAATTGCCGCCAGTCTGGCCAACTCAGAGATACGGACAGTGACGGCGACATTCGCTGTGGTGACCCAGCGGTTCTGAACCACCAGCACAATCCGCAGTGGCTCGGGGAGGAGGCCGTGCTGGTCGCCGATAGTGATAACGACCGCGTCGTCGAACTCCACAAACAGGATGGCGAGTGGCAGCCCTCGTGGACACTCACTCGAACAGGCGGCATCGCGCTCGATTGGCCTCGTGATGCCGACCGGCTTCCCAACGGGAACACGCTGATAACGGATACGCTGAACCGGCGCATCGTCGAGGTGAATGAAAACGGTACGGTGGTCTGGAGTTACCAAACCAAGCGAATCCCGTATGAAGCGGATCGACTGCCAGTTGGCGAGACTGTCGGTGGACCCCAGTCCGACACGTCCAGCGTGGACGACCCAGGTTCTGAGGGTTCGATACCCGGACTGTCGATACTGTTAGTCGGACTTCGAGCACTCTACCCAGGGCTCCCGTTTTGGTTCGGGGAGATTCAGCTTCTCGGGACCTTCATCTCGATTGGATTGACTCTGAGCGGCGGAGCTCTCCACGTCCGCCAACGAAGGTAAATAGTCTCCGCTTTCCGATTTGTTCTCGTATCTAGCAAGTGTTTCGACTCGCTGCACGTGCGTCTCCACCACGCATTTCCTGATGATGGGCGAACGTGGGACTATGCCAGGTGACTCGGAGGCCGGGGTACGCGTGTGGCTAGTCGAACGGACGTATTCTGACGACGAGCAAAATCTGATCATCCTCACCTACGCGACGCCTGACGGCGAGCAGTACTTCCGAAAGGAGCGCGCACTCACCTCCTTCACGGATGTCCGCGACACGACAGCGGCAGTCGATGCCGACCCGGCCAATCTCGGCTCGGTCGACGATCCGGAGCTACAGGAGCAATACTCGGAAGAGGCCCAGCGGATGCGGAACGAATATGATCCTGAGGACGTGATTTGAGTTCTGTCCACCGGAACTCGCGACATCACCATCGAAGACATTCGTGAACTCGAAAATCGGGGCTGGTGAATGTATCAGGCTCCCGTAGCTGCCAGATACGCACTGGCGAACTGGGCTGCATTGTATGCGCCGTGAATGAGAGCCGGCACGACGAGGTTGTCTGTGTACTCATATGACGCGCCGAGAACGAGCGCCAAGACGAACACGAGCCCGATATACACCAACTTACCATCGCCAGAAAGCGAGAAGAGGTGGATCGAGGCAAAGAGGAGACTTGCAAGAACGATCGCCCGGGCTGGGTGGAACGATTCCCGTAGCGTGCCCTGGATGATTCCTCGGAACAGCAGTTCTTCACCAGGGCCAACCAACAGAAACGAGAGAGGGATAAGAACAAGGAACACTGTCGGGTTCTGCTGGCCAATCTCCGTGATTTGATTTTGAGCGGCATCGAGGCCAAAGTACGAGATGACAGATGAAGCCACTATGAGGATGGCTAACAGGGCGAGGATTCCGAGAACTGTGATACCGAGTTCACGCCAGTTCGGAATCGAGAACGGGACGAAGTCGAGGTCAAGGTTACGAACCTTGAGATAGATGACTGCCACGCCTCCGAAGGTGACGCCCTGTAACAGGACGGTGCTGAGGAACAACTGGAGAGATGGGCGGTTCACTACATTGACACCGAAAGCGGAGAGCATCCCTCCGACGATGGCTAAAACGACGGCTCCGAGGATGAACGACCCGAAGGTGAGGCCGAGTGCCGATAGAACGGAACGGATACGCGGTGACAACGAGGCCATTCACGTACCACCAATCGGCTTGGACACCACTAACGTCTGTTGGTGACTGGCTCGCGTTGAGAAGCAGTTCGACCTGATATCTGAGGTATCTGGCCCGTGACTCTCCAGCTGAAATCGTTCGTGGAAGGGACTGTTCATTGATTCAAGAGGCCGAGGTCACCGAGTCGGTTCTGGACGATGTCGATCGCCTCTTCGGCTTCCTCGATGGAACTACCACCGGTGATTATCGTTTGTCCGCTCCCGAATAGAAGAACGACGACGCTCGAATCGTCAAATCGGTAGACGAGTCCAGGGAACTGCTCGGGCTCGTACTCGATATTCGTCAACCCGAATCCGATCGCTGCAGCATTCAAATTCAATCGTTGCCCGAGTTCACCACCTACAACCATATTTTCGACGGCAACATCCGGAGTCCCGCCGGCATCAATACCGAGTGAGCGAAGCGTCTCGAAGACGGTGTCGAGGGCTCGGTTTGCCTCCTCTGCACTTTTCGCGCCTGTACAAACCATCTTCCCCGAACGAAACATTAGAACTGCTGCCTCCGGCGTCTGAGTTCGATATAGTAACCCTGGGAACCGTTCTGGATCGAATTCCGTCTGTTCGACATCGTCTGCGAGCTGTTCTAAGTCTAACTCTTGATCGATGCCAGTAGAGACGACCACGTTCTCGATTGATAGTGTGTCAGTTGGTGTTGAACTACTCATACAATTCGTTGGTGTCGCCGTTCGATTAGACAACACACCCATAGGGGGAGTATTTTTGGCGGGTTCCCATTTACTGGGAATCCCCAGAAGGTGTTCGTCCTAGTCGTATAGATACTGGATGAATGCCGAAGACAGATCGGAACCCGAAATCCCCTGCCGACATTTCTGGACAAGATACTGCAGCATTTCAGAATGAAGCACCTTATTTAGATAAATCACCTATGTGGCGTGTGCCTCCTCGGCTGTCAACCACCATCTAATAATCCCCTCGTTATGGCAAGCTTGGAATGTAGTTGTATTGGGCCAAATGGCGTTGCCGAGCGATGGCACCCAGCCTGGGTTCCGATTCAAACGGTACTGAAGTACACCTTCGCAGGGATATTTATTGGATTACTCCTACTGCTGCCGGCTGGGATTGTACTCGAACGGTTTGCGCTCTTCGTGCCGCTGCTTTCCCTTCTCGTGGGCGCGGGGATTGGCTTCCTAATCTGGTTCCGATCGTATACATACGTGAGCGGGACGTATCTTGAGACTGTTACTGACTCACACAAGATCCGTCGGGACAGTGGTTCAACCTCTACTATCTACGCTTCACCACTGTCACCGGAAAACAGCTCATCTCCCGGGCCTGCACCCGTGAACTACACCACGACGCTCGTTGAGACGACTGAAAACTGGTGCTCGATTACCGATGTAACGCTCGATGTCTCCGATTTTACTGTGTCCGAACAGAAGGTCCGTATTCCCGAACGGAAAATCCGATCCCAGTCGTTTGATGGCGAGTCGTTTACGCTGATGTCCGCCCAAGGAAACTGGGAGGTCACTGGAGTTGCGTCCGTGCAAGAAGATGCTCAACTGCAAGTGAACTATCCAGACGGCCGCAAATCTTCAGTTAGTCGTCCTTAGAGGTACTCGCCAGTTACGAGAGGTCGTAGCTGTGGAATCATAAGCAGGAAAATTAATACGATCCCGCCTTTCGTCACGATCTCGACGAAGCCCGGTTGGAGAATAAACGATAGGTATATAATAAGCATAATCACCAATTGTAGGACTGTCGCGACGTGTCCAGAATCCATGTGTCGGGGTTTTCCTAGTCGCAAATAGCAATTGGGCGGTTTCCCAGAGCCTGGGAGACCGCCATACGTTCAATATCGGGGCCGAACGAGACAATATAGAGTCGATTGTGGACAGGTGCCAGCGTTGTTTCGAGCCCTCAACAATAGTGTCCTAACTGAACTAATGGTAGAAAACAACCTGCGAGATCGACCTGAAGAAGGTTCGGAGTTCGAGATGCAATCTCAAACGGTGTGCCCAGAGTGTGGGGGTTCCATCGGGTACGACGAAGAGCACGGAGAATCCTCTTGTGAGAACTGTGGATTAATCGTCGATGCGGAGGAGATCGATCATGGTCCAGAGTGGCGAGCGTTCCATTCGGACGAACGGGATTCAAAGAGCCGAGTGGGAGCCCCGACCTCTGAACTCAAACACGACAGGGGACTTAGTACGACGATCGGGTGGCAAGACAAAGACGCCTACGGACGTTCGATATCCGCCAAGAAACGAAGCCAGCTCCACCGACTCCGAACATGGGACGAACGGTTCCGCACGAAAGACTCGCACGAGCGAAATCTCAAGCAAGCTCTCGGGGAGATCGAACGGATGGCGTCGGCACTAGGGCTCCCGAAACCTGTTCGAGAAACAGCAGGTGCCCTCTATCGACGGGCTGTGAAGGAGAACTTGCTTCCGGGACGCTCGATCGAGGGGGTAGCATCAGCAAGTCTGTATGCGGCAGCCCGACAACACAACTCACCCCGTTCCCTGTATGAAGTCGCGACTGTGAGTCGGGTCGAAAAGCTTCGGATTCAGCGCGCCTATCGATATCTCTCTCAGGAACTCTCATTAGAAATCAAACCGACAGACCCCAATCAATTCGTCCGGCAGTTCGCTTCTGCTCTCGACGTAAGCGAGGAAGCGGAACGTGTATCGCACGAACTCCTGGAGGTGGCAAAGGAGCAAGGGGCTCACAGCGGAAAGAGTCCAACTGGGCTCGCGGCAGCGGCGCTATATGCTGCAACCCACTTGACGAACGAGCAGTTAACGCAGGAAACTGTTGGGAACGCCGCTAACGTGAGTCAAATCACGATCAGGAACCGGTATCAAGAGCTGTTAGATATCTATGCGACCCAGGAGGACACTCCCGTATGAAATCGAGTGAACGTGCTTCAGAGGGCTTGCATAGTAAACCGACATTCACCCGTGAGGAAGTTGAACAGAAAATACTCGAAACACTCGCTGAGCACGGACCTTTGTCCATCCCGGAGATCGCTACCGCCATCGAAATGCATCCGATCACGGTCGATCAATCGTGTTCACGACTGCTCGAAAGGGGCTCGATTCATCCCTGCGCTCGAGGAATCTTCGGTGTTTCCACGCCGGTTGAGTACCAAGCTGAGAAAGACACCTAGGTCGACTAGTGGAGGAGATCTTATGACAAAAAGAGAACCGTCCGGTTCTGTCCTTCCAATTGGACGCCCTCATATAGTCAGAGCCAGTAACCGACAGAGGGGCCTCAGTTGCATTCGCTCGGTAGATTGTCAGAGACACTCACTCGAAACAAATGGACCGTGACCCAGCAACCGGGGATGCTTCGCCATCGCTCCAGGACATCCTCACAGCGCTGGACGACCCTGATTGCCGTACCATCCTCCGTGAAACCGCCGAACCCATGACTGCCAACGACCTCATCGATGCCTGTGGCATCCCAAAATCAACGCTGTACCGGAAGCTAAATCGTCTGAGTGACGCTGCGCTCGTTCGGGAACAGGACGAGATCAATCCCGGAGGTGGTCGTACCACGAGGTATGTCCGGGATTTCAAGGATGTGAACATTTCAATGGATAACGACGACGAATTCTCGGTGACGGTAGAACGACCGCATCGGAACGTCGACGAGCGGCTGGAAGATATCTGGTCGAAGATGGGTGAAGGATTATGAGTTCGATTGCATCCGCAATCATCGTCGTCAAGACAGTAATTCTCCTATTGGGTGGAGCGATTACCTACATCGCATACCGTGCCTATCGTCGCACTCACTCTGCCTCTCTGCAAATGCTTGGAATCGGGTTTGCGGTTATTACCCTCGGGGCATTCCTCACAGGTGGAGCAACGCTACTCTTTACGCTCTCCTTGGAAGCCGGTGTGTTGATTAACAGCATCTTCGTCGCGGTAGGGCTCGCCGTCATCATGTACTCGCTCCATCTAGAGCGCGGGTAAGGTAAACAGGACTGCGAACGGTTCACGAAACGTATTCCCAGGGGTCGGGGTCGGTATGCTGACCGGTTCTGTTGGACCGCAATTGCACAGATTCGATTGTCCGACTACGAACCGGACGAGCCAGTGGTTTCGTATCCACGACCCCTGCGCCCCGAAGCCCCGGCATTAGCTGCTGTAACTGTCGAATCGACGCGAGCGCCGGCGACCGGGCGAGCGTCGGCGCACCTGTCGTGGTCGCCATCCGTCCATCGACCGGACCCGAGGGCCGAAACGCACGGTCGAGATGTCGATGTCGATCTCTGTCGCGATTCAAGCCGGGAGCGCCGGCCCAGTAGTTACCTTCCCAGACGTGCAGCACGTTCCAGTCCTGAGTCGTTACGTACTGTCGGTTTCCGACGAAGTCGTTCGACCTAACGCGATTAAAGGGCAGTAGCGCACCGCTCTCTGCTCCGATCCGGTTGAACGCGAATACGTTCCGCCAGTAGACCGAGAACTGACCGTGGACCTGCGCTCCCTTGCGGTTGTGCAGCAGCACGTTCCTCGCGACGAAATTACTCCGCCCTTCGACGATGATACCGTTGTAGCTATTATGAACCCGATTGCCAACGACGACGTTCCCGTACGACCGGGTCTCGGCGTAGATACCGTTCCAGACATCGTCGATAGTGTTGTTCCGCGCAACGAGCTTTGGGGAGAAGAGGTCGAAGACGCCGACCATCATCCCGGTCGCCGTCGTATTTCGGACCACGACTTGTGGCGCATCGTACGCATAGACGCCGACTTTCCCACCGTAGAACTGGGAGTCCTGTACGATGATGCGAGCGCCGACAGTCGATACCCCGAGGAATCCGTCTTCCCATCGTTCAGTCCCGTAGAGGGAGAGGTTCATGACGACCACGTTCCGACTAGTACGGGCAAGCACGCCGTTGGATGTCGTGTTAATACGGACATCCGAGACGAGCGACCGTGCTGCGTCGTCGAAGACGATCGCGGCGTCACCGTAGCCGTGAACCTTGTAGTAGCGGTACTTCCAAGAGTCCTTCTCAACGGAGGCGGTGACGTTGCGACCTTTGCCACTACGCTTGGGCCCAACCCCCGAGATCGACACTCCGGAAATCGCTGTCCGTGGAGCGGATGAGACGATGACGCTCCCATTTTTATCACCAACGAGATGTGTCTGTTCGGGTCCGGACCCCCGGATGGTCAGCGGTTTTGAGATGGTGAGTGACCCGACCTGATAGGTGCCTGGTGGAACGATAATAGTCGAGTTCGGAGGTGCCTGTCGAACCGCTGTCGTAACCGTCGGCGCGTCTTCACCGACGGTGACGGAGACGGGACGGTCGAGCAGCGTACGGGCGCTCGCGACCGCCTCGTCGGTCCGGGCCGTTCGGCGCTCGGCGACGCGCTGCCACGCTTGGACTGTTCTACCGGCTCGCCCGACCGAGAGTTGTTTTACCGCGCCCCACCGATGTACTGTCCCACCGTATTTGTTGGCGAATTCTTCGGCATCGGCCCGAGTCGAGAACGGGATGATAGTCGTATTTTGTTCTGGAACGCGGGCACTGCTGTTCACTACGAAGTAGGCATTCCGGGCTGGTATCCATTCTGTCACCTGCAGATCCGGCATCCGGAGGTAGCCGTCGTCCCCCACCCTGACCTTACTCCCCGAGAAACTGGTCACGTAGATCGCGAGCGGCCGACCGACTTCGCGCTCTCGCTGGGTCTGGACGCCCGCAACGAGCGAGGTTACGCCATAGTAGCCGACGACGTAGCGGTACTGGGTGTAGAACGCTTCGGCGCGTGGAATCACGAGTGTAGAGTCCTGCACCTGCTGGACAGCGCGGTCGGACAAGCCCGTCGGCTTGGTATCCTCGAACGGTATCGTCGCCGTTGTCGTAGTCGAACTCACGGCGAACGGTGCTGCGCCCAAGAGGAGCACCGCAATGGCGATAACCGCGACAGTACGCGGCCTCATTCCCGTCTCGCTACGTGTTCCTCGTGTAAGAATCTCGGGCCCGTCCCCTGGGCTTTAGAGGCAAGCACGACGAACCATCCGATACGATGGCTGAGGACGACGAGGAGCAGACCCCAGATACCCCCATTCTTTCGGTCGATACGGTCGACAAGTCGTTCGGCGAGGTCGACGTGCTCGATGGGATTTCATTCGAGGTCGACGAAGGGTCTGTGACTGCGGTTGCTGGCCCGAATGGGTCGGGCAAGACCACGCTCTCACGCATCGTCGCTGGACTCGACAACCCGACCGACGGGAGGGTCACCGTACGAACCGCCGCGGAGCGCCCAGTTGGTTATCTCCCACAGGCCCCTCGATTCAGACCGATGTTCACGGTCGAAGAGACGCTCAAGAACTACGCCAAACTCCTCTCGACGTCGCCCCCACCCGATGAGGCCCTGACAGAGGTCGGGCTCGAGAACGTCCGCGACCGACGCGTCGACGCGCTCTCTGGCGGAATGCGGCGGTTGCTCGGACTCGCGCAAGGGTTCCTTGGGTCGCCCCCGATTCTGGTGCTCGACGAACCGACGAGCGGACTCGATCCACGAATGACCCGTCGCTTCTTCGATGTCTCCGCGACGCTCGCTGACCACGGAACGGCCGTTCTCATTACGACTCACGACCTGACCTACGCGAGTGAAACCGATGCCGTCGTCGTGCTCCATCAGGGTCACGTCGCCACACAGGGGACACCAGAGAGGATTCTGTCCGAGGCGGGAACTGACACGCTCACGGAGGCGTTCTTCGAAATTGTCGGAACCGATCCCACCGTCCAGTCTGGGATTCGGGAGGCTACACGATGACGGGCCGCGCCGAACGGTTCACGACGATTTTCGAACGGGAACTTCGGACACTTGCACGGTCGCGATCGGTGTGGCTTCTCGCAATTGGTTTCTTCGGATTGACGGTTACCGCGGCGCTGTTGAGTGGGACGAGTGGCTACGTCCCACTGGCGCTCACGCTACTCACGCCGCTCGAACTCGTGCTTCCGGTGTTCGCTGCGGCGCTAGGGTATCGTGCCATCCTCGCCGACCGCCAGCGTGGAGAGCTCTCGATGCTCCGAACCTATCCCCTCGACGGCTACGCGTACACAGTAGGTGTCTACTGCGGGCGTCTCACGGCGTTGCTCGGAATCATCGTCGTGACCTTATTGCTCGCGGTCATTCTCGTTCCGGTACTCAATCCCGACCCTGCCGCTCTAGCTCGAACTGCGGGCCTCGATTCACCGCTCTACTATCTCAGATTTGTCGTGCTCACGGCCGCCTTTGCCGCTGTCATCCTTGCATTCTTCATCTTCCTTTCGGCTGTCGTTGGTACTGCCCGAAGGGGGCTGGTTGGCGCGATTGTTGGCGTCCTCGTCGTCTCGATTGGTCTCGACCTCGCGATAGTTCTGGGACTGGCCAGCGGTGTCGTTAACTCGGGGGCGTTACCATGGTATCTCGCGGTAAGCCCCGCGAGTGCGTACCGTGGTCTGGTGATGACGTACGTCGTTGCCCCCGTGACGACTACACCGGTGCGACCTGCCATTCCAGCTGCAAACGCTGTCGGACTCGCTATGTGGGGGTTGCTATTGCTTTTGGGAGCTGGTTCGTTTGTTTGGGGTCCAGTGACCTACGTCCAAGAGTGATCGTAGCCGAGGGCGCTATGCCTCACCGACCTCGCGGCTGATCTGGAACAACAACAGATTAAGGTGGTCGAGGAAGAGGACGGAGAGTCCAACCCCGATGAGCACGCCTGAGAGCGGGCTATCGATAGCTGACGCGACGACAATGCCCGCACCGTAGCCAAGTGCGAGGACGGCATTGTACGCGATGAACGACGTTCCGATGTCAACCATCGAGTCGGGTGTGGGCCACGGGATAGCCAGGTGCCGGCTGCTGGTTCGTCCGCGATGAATCATACCACCGAGGAGGCAGATCGAGAGAACTACCCACCCGGCGAGTAATGATAGTCGTAGTTCGGAGAACGCAGCAACACCGACGAATGCAGGAATCGAGAGGATCGAGACTTCGGAGAGCGTACTGGAAAGTGCTGTTGGAGGCTCGGTTTGGTCAGCAACCATCTTCATTCGTGATGTCAGCTAGAACGGATCAATGGGTGTGTTTCGTTGTGCCGACGGACCTGTCGTCGGGGTGCGTACCTCCGATGAGTTCGACAGTCGCGTGGTCGATTCCTCGGTCAGCGAGGTGATCGTGAACGCGCGACCGGATCGTCTGCTGTTCGTCGACCGTCGTCGCGGTGTCGTTCAGCCGAACGGTCCCGACCGTCAGTTGACTGCACACCTGCCAGATGTGAATATCCTCGACCTGCACGACACCGTCGATTGCAGCGAGTTCCTTCCGAAGGTCGTCCGGTGAGATCGGGCTTCGCTGCAGCAGAATCGAACTGCTCTCTCTGAGCACGTTCCCCGCCGACACGAGTACGAGCACACCGATGAGGATCGCTGCGACGGGATCAGCGATCGGGAGGTCGAAGACCCAGACAGCGATCGTCGAGACGATGACGGCGACCGAGCCCCCAGCATCACCCAGTAGGTGATAGAACGCGCCACGTTCGTTGAGACTCATCTCGCCCCCTTGCAACACGTACACGGAGCCAACATTGACGAGGAGTCCTCCAGTCGCAATAACCAGCGTCAGTTCCGGATTGATTCTGACCGGATCGAGAAACCGCTGGTAGGCCTCCCACAGAATGTAGCCGACCATCGGCACGAGGAGGACGCCGTTCAGGAAGGCCGCCACTGGCTCTAGTCGGTGCAGCCCGTAGGACCACGACTGACCCCCCTCGAACCGCTTGGCTGTGTAGCTCGCGCCGAATGCCATCGCGTACGCGAGCATGTCGAACAGCATATGCAGAGCATCGCTGATGAGCGCGACCGAGCCGAACAGCAACCCGCCCGCGAGTTCGACGACGAATCCGACAAAGTTGATGACGGCCACCGCCGCGAGTTTCTGCGTGCTCTGCCCTGTCGAGCGTTCCTCATCGACGTTCGCGGGGTCGTGTGTGTGGCTCATTCGTTCGACCCATCCCGCGAGGCGGATTCGTCACTCGAACGATGTTCCACACCTGTTGGGTCACCGAACTCCATCGGTCTGAACCAGATGTACCAGGCTACAATCACAACTCCCCCGTACCCGAGTACCCAGACAAAGTCACCGACTGTCTCGTAGCCAGCCGCGTCGACGAAACTGTTCACTACACCCGCAATGATCAAGATCGAAATGAGGAGGAGCCCTTGGATGTAGCCCGCTCGGTCAGGCATCCGAATCTGCCTCCGCTACATCGGGCGTCAATCGTGAGAGCCGCATTGCGTTCCCCGTGACGCCGACAGTCATTCCGGCGTCGCCCGCAAGGACGGCGAGCCAGATGGGTACGTACCCGAACGGTACTGCCACCGCGAGGCCGGCTTTGACACCGAGACTAGCCCAGATGTTCTGTCGGATAACACCGTTGGCATCGTTCGCGAGTTCATAGAGATAGGGGAGTTTCGTCAGGTCGTCCGCCATCAACGCGATATCTGCCGTTTCGAGGGCCGTATCGGTTCCGGCTGCTCCCATTGCGACGCCGACGGTGGCAGTTGCAAGTGCTGGAGCATCGTTGATACCGTCTCCGACCATCGCTATACCGTCGTACTCCTCGACTAGATTCTCGATTGCGGTTACCTTGTCCTCTGGCAGGAGTTCGGCTTGGTACTCGTCGACGCCGACCTGCTCGGCGATTGCGCGAGCGGTCCGCTCGTTGTCGCCCGTTAGCATCACTGTTCGGGAAACGCCGAGTTGCTTGAGTCGCGTGGCGGTTCGCTTCGCTTCCGGGCGGATTTCGTCGGCGACCGCGATGACACCCTCGATCTCGTCTTCAGTGCCGACGAGGACGACGGTCTTCCCTTCTGCCTGGAGTTCGGGGACGGTCTCTTCCAAGAGGTCGAGACAGTTGTTCCGGTCGCACATCTGCCGGGCTGTCTGTGTCACGACGCCACCGTCAGTCGTCGCGTGGACGTGCGAAAGGTCGAACCCCAGCTCCTCGAACAGTCCGGGCTTGCCTGCGAAATGTGGGGTCCCATCGAGGTCGGCACGAACACCCTTTCCAGTGATGCTCTCGAACTCATCGATCTCGCGCTCGGCGACTCCCCTGCTGCCGGCTTCAGCGACGATCGCCTCCCCGATAGGATGTTCGCTCCGCTGTTCGAGTCCGCGGGCACACCGAAGGACATCTTCCTCCGAATTCTCGTTCAATGGAACGACATCAGTGACGGTGAGTTCACCCTTCGTCAGCGTCCCCGTCTTGTCGAAGGCGACGACGTCGACGGCCCCCATCGCTTCGAGGTGGTTGCCACCCTTGATCAGGACGCCGTTCTTTGCGGCACTCGTGATACCCGACACCACCGAGACGGGCGTCGAGATGACGAACGCACACGGACAGGCCAGTACCAGCAGCGTGAGGCCGTAGACGACGGCCGTGGACCAGGTCGTGCCGAGGATGAATGGGCTTCCCACCGTTGTCAGGACGGCGAAGGCGACGACGACTGGCGTGTAGTACGTCGAGAAGCGTTCGACGAACTGCTCACGCTCGGTCTTGTTTGCCTGGGCGTCCTCGACCATCTCGACGATACGCGAGAGTGTGTTATCACCAGCTTCAGAGGTAACTTCGACTTCGAGATACCCTTCCTCGTTAATCGTGCCGGCGTACACCTCGTCGCCCGTCGTCTTGTCGACGGGGACGCTTTCACCCGTAATCGGAGCCTGGTTGACGGCGCTTTCACCGTCGACGACGGTTCCGTCCATCGGAATCTTCTCTCCGGGCTTTACAACAACGATGTCTCCGACTGCGACCTCGTCGACGGGAACCGTCTCTGTCTCACCGTTCCGGTTGACGGTCGCCTCATCCGGTGAGAGGTCCATTAGCTCTCGGAGCGAGTTCCGGGCGCGATCCATCGAATAGCGCTCGAGGAGTTCGGCGACGCTGAACAGGAACGCGAGGGTGGCAGCCTCGAAGTAGAGCGCCTCTCCGAAGACGAGGCTCGCAACGAGTGCGCCGAGGATTGCCACCGACATCAAGAAGTCGATGTCGAGGTTCATGTTCCGCGCCGAGTAGTAGCCGTTGCGAAGGATTTCCTGGCCGCCGGTGGCTACGGCAACGAGGAACAGTCCGTCGGCAACGAGTAGCTCCCCACCGAG
Organism: Halorarius litoreus; assembly: GCF_024362405.1. GTDB lineage: Archaea > Halobacteriota > Halobacteria > Halobacteriales > Haloarculaceae > Halorarius > Halorarius litoreus. Next base: position 89,732 of record NZ_CP101455.1, read on the forward strand.
AAGCGTTGCAATCTGTGTATTCTGCCCGGTCAGGAAGAACTCGAAGAGTAAGCCGAGCGCGACGAACCCACCGCTAATCCACGTCTTGAGTGCTCGCGGACTCGTCCAGATACTCTCACGATCCTCAGTCGGTTCCTGCTGTTCTGATTCGTCGCTCGACGTGTCTGTTACCTCGTACCCAGCGCTTTCGATTGCATCGATGACATCGGCTTCTCCAGCCCTCGAAGAATCGTACGTGACGGCGACGGTTCCGGTCGTCGGCTGTGTTTCGTACGTTATGACTCCACCGACCCTGTCAAGAGCATTTTCGACTTTGCCTGCACAGGAAGGGCAATCCATCTCTGGCACCGTGAACTTGGAGGTCACCTCGCTAGTGTCCTCCACGGTGTACCCAGCCTTTTCAATCCGATCGGCTATCGCGATGGCACTCGTTTGCTCGCGGCTGTAGGAGACTGTCAGCGTCCCCGTCGTCACTTGTGGGTCAATGCTATTGATCCCGTCCAGTTTTTCGACGCTGTTTTCGACCTTTCCTGCACAGGACGGGCAGTCCATCTCCGGGACCGAGAACTGTGCAACGTCCCCTCGGTCTATGGGTGAAGAGCTGTCGTCGACGCCCCGTTCTACGTGTTGAGCGTGCTCGTGGGTGTGATCAGGTGGTTCACCACTTCTGTCGTGGGAATCGTCGTTGGGTGAGGTCATCACTCGCCACTAGCCACTACATATTTATTAAATCAGCTGCTATAAAACGCCCACTTTCTACCAAGGACTAATAAATAACCTGAATTGAGTTATTAACTCATCGTTTGCCTCATCTCAAACACAGACTTAGATACTGTTTGCTCGATACTCACCGTGTTTGATCCCGAGGAGGAGCGTAAGGACTCCAAACACGATGAGGCCGACGCTTACCATCATGACTGTACTGGTGCTCATTGGACTCATCATCGTCCCACCAATTATGATGGCGAGCAGGGCTACGAACGCTATCACCGTATTCGTTGTATCGAATTCCATCTCTATTCGACTACTGTCGCTTAGTCAGATGTTATTTCCGATATCCCGGCCGTCGGGGGGCGAGCGCCGGGCAACAACGTGTGGGGCGGCCCGGACAGAACGACGACGCACGTCCAAGGGCTGTTGTCCAGTCCCCCGGAAATGAGGTCGCGGTGCAGATGTAGTCCGTCCGCACACCCGCTCAACAGTTAAAATCCGAACCACCCTTTCTAGACCAATGACGCCCATCCCTCGCCGGCGCTTCCTCGCCGTTGCCGGCCTGGCGGCCGTAGCCGGCTGTAGTAGCCGGACTCCGGCCTCGGGACAGGGTTCGACGCCGACGCCGACGGACACCACCGGCACGGTGCCCCCAGCCGGCGACGCGTCAGTACCGACCGCAGACGAGCGGCTGCCACTCCCCACGTCGCCGGCGAAGCTCCGGGAGGCGGCACGCTCCGGGGGGCCGCCCAAGGACGGTATCCCTTCGATCGACGACCCGAAATTCGTCGCCGCGGCCGACGCGACCTATCTTGATCCGGGGGACCCGGTGTTCGGTGTCGTCAGCGACGGCGTCGTGAAGGCGTACCCGCAAAAGATCCTTGTCTGGCACGAGATCGTGAACGACAATCTGGCTGACAGACCGGTGAGCGTCACCTACTGCCCGCTCACGGGAACCGTCCAGGGCTTCGAGCGCGGCACTACGACGTTCGGGGTCTCGGGTCGCCTAATCAACAACAACCTCGTTATGTACGACCGCGCGACTGAGACATGGTGGCCACAGATTCTCGCCACCGCGATCCCGGGGCCATGGAACGACGACCCCGAGATCAAGTCGCTGCAGGAGTTCCGCCTCATCTGGACGACTTGGAAGCGCTGGCGGGCCCAGCACCCCCAGACGCAGGTGCTCTCGACTGACACCGGCTTCGCGAAGAACTACAACCGCGATCCGTACGGGACGTACAATCCGCGGGCAGGTTACTACGACAACGACAACCTGCTGTTTCCAGCCTTCAACCCCGACTCTCGGTACGAGCGCAAGACAGTCGTGATGGGTGCCCGTACCCCGAATGGCGCGGTCGCGTTCCTGAAACGCGCGCTCCGGGCGAACAAGCTCATGACGGGAACCATCGGTGACATGCCGGTGCTGGCCGTCCACGACAGCCGGTTCGACACGGGGTACATCTACCTAAACCCCGAGGAAGCGGCGTTCGAGATGGAGAACGGTATGGTCGCTGGGCCCGATGGAACGCATACGCCGGACGCACTGCCGCTCGACCGAATCCACACGTTCGACGCAATGTGGTTCGCGTGGGCGGGCTACTACCCAGAGACGACCGTTTATGACTAACCAGTCCTCGATCACAGGGCTCCAGGCGGCCGTCGCGCGGACTCGCGCTGCCACGTCGCTGACGCTTCGTCGCCGCGAACCTCGGGCCGTGTTCATCGGCGTCACAAGTGGCTATCTCCTCGTGTACCTCTGGGTTATCGGGCATCTCGCTCCGGGGTTGGGTGGCTACGGCGTGACCGTCGTTGCGGACCCACTCGCCAAACTCCTCCGGCCCGAACTCGGCCCGTTTATGTTCACGTCTGTGGCGCGCGTGCAGCTTGGCCCCCTGACGTATCTCGCCTCGTTCAACACCGTCGTCGGGCTCGGTATCTCGGTGCTGGTCGGGCTGAACCTGGCGCTGACGTACCTCGCGTGGACCCAACCGAAGGCCTGTGGAATCGGCGAGTCGTCGAGCGGGCTCTTGGCGGGTCTCCCAGCGCTGCTCTCGGGAACGGCATGTTGCGGGCCAGTGCTACTCCTCGTGGTGGGCATCCAGGCCTCAGGCGTCCTCATCACGGCCTTCCAGTTCCTGCTGCCCGTCGCCGCACTCGTGCTGGTCGGGAGTCTCATTCTCGTCGGCAGGCAGATCACCCCCAGCAGTGTGAGTCATCCACCGCGCTAGGGAGTTCGCAGAACGGGTCTCTATCGACTGTAACGAGTTTGCGGGTGTTTCCCGCGGGGAGGAGAACTTGATTGTTCGATTACTTCACTCGAACTGTTCCGACCATCCCCGAACTCTCGTGTGGGATACAGAAGTATCCGTACGTTCCCGGGTGATCGAACGTGTGCTCGTAGTTCTCGCCCGGAGCGATGAGTCCGTCGGCGACTCGATTCCTCGCCGCACGCTCTGACTCGAAGCCACCACTTGCGAAGTACGCAACTTCGTCTGGAATCTCGTCTTCATACGCTGTGACCGTGTGGTCGATGTCGCTCTCGTTCGTCCACGTTACCGTCTCACCAGGTTCGATCGTCGCGGTCTTCGGCTCAAACGTGAGGTCGCCGGGCATCGTGACGGTCTGGGCCGACGATGACTGTCCACCTAGACACCCGGCGGTGGTTAGAGTCGCTAGGGTCGCGGTGCTGAGTCGCAATATCGATCGTCGATTGTAGAACTTCGAGACCATTGTAACGAAAACGAGTGTTATCCTATTAGAGGACAACGAAGAGATCGGTCACGTACATGATGGCGAGGCCGAACAGGAACGCGAGCAGGTTCGTCGCGCTCGCCACGCGACCGCCGGCATCGCGAACCATTCGCGCGATCTCCCAGTTGACCTGCAGGATTGCGCCAACCCCGATCGCGAGGAAGAAGGCCCCGATCGTCGGCGAGTATGCAAGACTACCGATCCAGCCCCCGAGGATGACGGGTGCGCCGGCGATCACCCCGAGTGCGGCGAAGTGCTTGAGCGACGGGCGTTCCCCGCGGGCGACCGGCGCGACGACAGCCGGACCTTCCGTCACGTTGTGGAGCATGAACCCGATCACGAGGAATGCACCGAGCGAGACGCGCCCGAGTGCGAACGAACTCCCGATAGCAAGTCCTTCCGCGAGGTTGTGCAAGCCGATTCCTATCGCGACCAGATAGGCGATCCAGAGACCGCTACTCGCACGACTATCACCAGCGGCGACACGGCCCTCACGCCACGCACTGATCGCCTGTACGAGTAATAGTGCGCCGAATATCCCGAAGACGACCAAGAGGTTGCCCTCGTATGCGCCTGGAATCCTCTCGGCGAGCTCGAACGCCTCAAACCCGGCGTCGAACGCCAAGAAGCCCAGTACGCCGGCCGCAAACAGGAGCACGGCGTGCAGCCACCGATCGCTCATCGTCTTGATGTAGGGGAACCACAGCATCCCTAATGCGACTGGGATCACGCCCACGAACAGCCCGATGACTGCAAGCGTCCCGAGCAGCCCGAGGCTAAACCCGGGTGATTGACTCGGCGCGACGATCGTATTGTGGAACGTTGCTCCATCAGATAGTACGAGGGTGACTCCGAGGTCCCACCCCGGATTCCAGTGATACGGAATCACGATCTGTGCGCTTTCCATCGGGGCGAGCGTTTGGTCACCACCAGCTCCTTCGACTCGGAAATCCCAGTAGGCCTCGTCGACGAGAACCTGTGATATCGTCACAGATTCGGGCCCGTTGTTCGTCACGTGCAAGACGACTGTTTCGTCGCTCGGAAGGGTCGTATGTGTGATCGTCACGTCGGGAAGCGGTGTGCCGCTCTGAACTCCGGCGAGCGGGGACGTGAACGCGAACACGCCCAAAACGAGTACGAGCAACACAATCGGGAGTAACGCGCTGACCCATCGCGGAAGCCCGAGCGGTTGTGTGATCTCTTCGTCAGCCGTTACACCACCGTCCGTCGTCGTGTCTTGTGTCTTATCCGCCATATTAGACCACCTCGAAGAAGCTCATCCAGCCGAGTTCGGCGAACTCCGACTGATGCGCGTGGAACATGTACAGCCCGGGCTCGTGGTCCGAGTAGTCGATCTCGATGATTCCGCGCTGGGCTTGACACTGCATGATCGTGTCCACGGTCTTATTCGTCGGCGTCAGCGTCGTCCCGTGGTCGTAGTAGTCGAAGAATTGCGAATGCGTGTGGAACGAGTTGATGAGGTCGAACTCCGTTGCATTGGAGAGGTATACGCGCTGGCGTTGGTCCTTGTCGATCTGGATGGGACGTTTCGTCTCGCCCGCCGTCCAGTTGCCCTCACCGTCGGTGTCACCAACTCCATATCCGAACGCCCGCGTGTTCGCCGCATAGACCTCGTTACCGCCATCGAAGTTGGTATCGAACGAGTTCATCACCATCACCATCTCGTTGACGGCGTCGTTTTCAGCGTACTCGTGATTCCGGCTCTTCGCCTCTTCGACGAGCTGCTCTCGGAAGTCGTCGGTAATCGGGCCCGGGTAATTGACGTACTCGCGTGGATTCTCCCTGACGCGTTCGGGGTCCGGATCGACGATGATCGTGCCATAGAGTCCGCGGTGGATGTGCTCTTTCAGCGGGAGCGAGTGGCAGTGATAGAAGTGCGTGCCGGCGGGTTGGGCGAGCCATTCGTACGTGAATGACTCACCCGTATCGAGAACGCCAGGCCCGTTTTGTGGAATCCCGTCCATTCGCGGGTTGAGGTTCTTCAGGTGTGGATGGATCGTGTGCGCGTGTCGTCCCAGGTTCGTGAACTTCACGCGGATGAGGTCGCCCTCGACGGCACGGATCGTCGGGCCCGGTACCTGGCCGTTGTACGCCCACGCCGAGAACTCGACGCCCGGCGCAATCGTGATCGTCGTGTCGACGGCAGTGAACTCGAATTCCCGTACGGTTTGGCCGTCCTCTTCGTAGACCTGTTGGGGAACGTTATCCTGTCCGCTCTCTCCGGTATTGAACGCAGTGAGGAATTCGTGGGGGTCAAAATCCAAATCCCGGTATTCGCCCACTGCACCGAAGTTACCGTGTTCACCCTCATCGTCGTGATCGGACGAGGCAGCTGCTCGGGAGCTCCCGAGTCCGACTGCTGCACTGCCTGCAACACCGAGCCCGCCGAGGACCGTGCGGCGACTGACACTCGTTTCACCAGTGAGTGATTCGACCAGTCGCTCTTCAAGTCGTTTTGTGACGTCTGCTGCGCTACTGTAATCTATCGATGGCATGATTTCCTCCGCTGGTCAGGCCTTCGCATACCCATACACACTCATTGTCCCACCCAATACATAAATTAGACGCATCTAAAATTAGATTGTGTCTAAACTAATGGCCTCGCTACTGGAGACTCATCAGTTTAGTTTGAAGACCCCGCGAGCGTTTGAGCGGTTATGGATCGGGCCACTTCCTCTGGGAGTGCAACTCGTTCGTCGGTGCCATCGGGAACAAGCGTCACCATCCCAAATGAGGTGGTCTCAACAATTTCGACTACAGTTGTTGGGGTAATCTCGTGTTCAGACAGGTACCGGAGTAGATCTGGGTCATTGTCTGGCACCCGTTCGATTCGAACCTTGTCGCCGACCTGCTGATCAGCGAGTGTTTCACCGGATTGTAACGGTGAAACGTCCAGGTCCGCTGTGGGAATCGGGTCGCCATGCGGGTCAACTGCCGGATTCCCTAACTGCTCTGCAATTCTATCAGCGAATTGATTGCTGATATGGTGTTCGAGGCGATCTGCTTCGTCGTGTACTTCGGCCCAATCATACTCGAGGCGCTCCGTCAGGTATCGTTCTAAGAGCCGATGATGGCGAATAATTTCGAGAGCAATAGGAATTCCAGTGTCTGTGAGTACAACGCCCTTGTAAGGTTCGTAATGAACAAAATCGCGCTCGGCCAATTTTTTCACCATACTGGTGACTGAGGGTTGTTCTACGTCCATATGCTCAGCGAGTGTCGAGGTCCGCACCCGTTCATCCGTTTCGTCTTGGAGGTAATAGATCGCTTTGAGATAGTCCTCCATGATGGCGCTCAGCATTAGAGCGAAATTAGATGGGGCTAAGTTTATAGTTTGCCACGGGGTGGTTTCTGATGTTGCCAGCTGTGGGCGTGATTCTGAGATGGGTCCGGTTATCGCAACGGTCAACACTGGCACATTGATTTTCCGTATCTTCCTGTTGTGTAACTCACTGACGCTCAAAATGGCAAATCGAAAATTCGAACCTTTATAATATAGACGAGAGAAGTCAGCGATGGAATGTCTGACCTAATCGTCAAAGCAGCCGTGAAGGACGGACTCTCGGACCACAACGTCTCGGCGGATTTCTACGACGCTCTCAACGAAGAGGTCGCCGAACTGCTCGACGACGCCGCAAAGCGTGCCGAGGCCAACGACCGAAAGACGGTCCAGCCCCGCGACCTGTAGGCCTGTGTAACACAGCCAACCCCATCACTCGAACGTAGCTTTTTGAGGTTCCTGTTCAGACGTTAGTAAACGAAGATGGCGGACGCACCGGATACAGAACGGCAGGCAACTGGACCCGATACAGGAGAGGTTCTTAGTGTGTCACAGCTGAACGACCAGATCGCGTCGGTCGTCCAGGACACGCCTGCCCTCAACGGCGTCCGCTGTATTGGCGAGGTCACGGATCTCCACCAGAACAGTACCGCCCTCTATTTCACCCTGACCGACGGCGACGCCGAGCTCCCCTGTATGATCTGGGCGAACCGCTATCAGAAGATGGACGCTGACCTCGAGGACGGGACGGAGGTCATCCTCGAAGGCGATATCGACTACTGGACAGAGGGCGGGAAAATCGACCTCAAGCCGTGGGAAGTCATCGTCGTCGGCGACGGCGACCAAGCAGCTGCTGTTGAACGATTGCGAAGCGAACTCGAAGAACGTGGTTGGTTCGACGACGAGCAGAAACAGCGCCCGCCAGCGTTCCCACAGCGGGTCGGTGTCGTGACCTCCCTCCGTGGCGATGCCCGCTATGACATCCAAAACGCAATCCACGAACAGGACCCTACCGTTGACATCCTGGTGAAGGACGCCACCGTCCAGGGGTCGGATGCGCCCACGTCCATCGCGAACGGCATCCACCACCTCGACCGCTCCGAGGAGGTCGACTCGATCATCGTCGGCCGCGGCGGTGGGAGTGATTCGAACCTCCAAGCCTTCAACACCAAGCGGGTCGCGGAAGCTATCTTCACCGCGAACACCCCGACCGTCACGGCGATCGGGCATACTGACGACCGGTTAATCGCAGATCAGGTCGCGGATGTAACGACGATCACGCCGACGGCCGCTGGCGAGTATATCGTGAATTCCCGCGAGGAGTTCTTCGCGGGCGAAGTCAAGCCGCTGGCACAGCAACTCGACGCCGCGTACGAAACCTTCCAGCAAGAGCATGAACATGAACGGGAACTTGCCGAAGCAGTCGACGAGGCGGCCGCATCCGAGGGGCTCCCGCCGGTCTACTACAAGGCCGCAATCGCTGTACTGTTGTTGCTGTTGTTGGCCATCACTGGGCTTTGGTTGGGGGTGATCTAAGCGTGGCAAACGACCAAGATATCCACGATCGGCTGGCCCGTGTCGAAGAAATTATTGAGCAGCTCGATGCGGACGAGTGTGACCTCGATGAAGGGACAAGGCTCCACGAGGAAGGTCAGAAACTCTTGGCCGAGGTGCGAGAAATCCTCGACAACGGGCGTGGAGAGGTCGTGGAACTCGAGTAGAGTACCATCCTAATCTTAACCAACAGCCAGCGGTATCTAACCCTCATTGTTGGTTAACTATACCCTTGCGAGATGAACGAGCTCTCTGGTTATAATTTACTTTAGAATTTTGCGCCAGTTGGTGGCCAGAAAGCATATACCGATCTTCTAGCTATCGCACCACCATGGACCGGGGCTCAACCGGTGCATACCCACCCCGCACATATGATCACACGGGCAGTCACCATCGAAGACATCGATGATCTGTACCTGACGTGGAACAGCCATATCAACGGTTCCGCCCTCTATCGCCGCGCCCTCCGAGATGAGATGGAGCTTCGCGACGTCGACCCCGACGAGCTTCGAGATCTCTTCGAACGGGCCCGCGAACAGGGCTACACGAAAGACGAGATCGTCGACGAGACCAATCGCTACGCTGATCTCAAAGCACTCGTCGACGACGCAGAGGAGTAACCCGCTATGTCACAGGACAATACGCCCTCCGAGACGGCTTCGAATCGCGCCGACAGCCAGTCCACGGCATCGAGTAGGCTTCCCAGGCAAGCTGTCTTCATCGTCGTCGCCCTGAGCCTGTTCGCTGTGGAACCCGCCGCCGCACAGACGAACGCCGTCTGTAGTGCGGACAACCTCCCCAGTATGATCGAGGGCTTCTTCCAGCTTACTACGGCGCTGGGCATTGTCGGCCTCGCAGTCGTGTGGCAGGCCGACTCCCTCATCGAGATGTTCACGATCACGCCCGAGCAGAAGAAGGGCCTCAAGCGCCACAAACGGTCGGCGATGAAGTCCGCGGTCGTCCTCGTCGCCCTCGGGCCGCTTTACACCGTCGCTGGGTCGATGATGAACCTCCCGCTGGCGCAGTGCGTCGACCTCGCCCCCTGGTAGGCGACTACTGCCCCCCGTCGCGAGCCCCCATGACACAACGAGAGCTCTCCGTGCTAATGGCCGCCCTGTTCGTGACGAGCCTAGTCACAGGTATCGTTACTGCAACCCCGCCACGGCCAGGCACGGAGGGGAATGGGCTGACTGAGAATGAATCAGCGACGCTGTGGTCTCGCGACGCGGACAACTACATCAGCCAAGAGGAGTACCAGCAGCGCTACGGCGAGAGCCGGACCGCGATGCACCAACTCGCAAACGGGACAGACATCACGTTCACGCGCCCGCCGGCGACAGCTTCAACGTGGACGCGAAACGACTTCGCTGATCTCGAACCCGGTGGGTCGGATACGTCCGTGCATCCGCGCCACGCATCGCTCGAAGACGGGGTGTTCATCGAGGACGCCCACGCCACAGTGTTCGCAGTGCAGCCGTCGACGCGAGGTCACTTGGAGTCGGGTGAAACCCCGCTCTATATCGCGCCGAACGGCACGATTCGGGGGTTCGTTGACTATCGCGTTCGCGTCCCGAACGGAAGCTCTGCGGGAAACACGACGATTGAGTGGTCGCTCACGAGCAACGAGGTTGAGGAGGTTCGATTGCAGAAGGACGGCGAAACCATCGTCGAGCGCGACGGCTCGCACACGCCGGCCCTCGACTACCAGATCGAGGATGACTGGAGTGCAAACCTCACGCTTGAAGCCGAGATCAGCGTCCGGTTGAAGAAGACCACGCGAATCGACCGAGGCGACGAGACCGATGTCGAGGTCACGTACCGAACCGAGTCGCTCAACGTCTCGGATTCGATCGCCGTCGAGATCTACGATCTCTCGGCCTACCCCTACTACGCCGAGTATCCCAATGGTGACGCCGGTGTGGCTATCTTCCAGTCCAGACCGTGGCAGGGGTACACGCTGACGGAGAATGGAAACGCACGAGTGCGTGGCGTCTGGCGGTTCTACACCGCTCGGAACACCAACTGGGATACACTCGTCAGATCGAACCGGACCGACAGCGCCACCGTCGAGTCGGATGCGATTCCGGTCTATGTTCACGCGTACCCGTCGCGAATCGGCCCGCGTGCTGAACCAGTTCGCGATGGCCCAGAGATTATCGACACTTGGGGCACTGACCGACCGTCTCCGGTCAGCACGCTCGGCGAGAACATCAACATCGACATCGTCAACCAGTCGTACACGACGACGTACGGTGTTGCGGTTCGCGCCGAGAGTGTTGACCGCGACGCGCTCCAGGTGGCGGGGATCGTGCGGGGTGTGAACGCCTCGATTGTGGCGCCTGACGCTGGCTCAGAGCGGCAGCTCCGGCGCAGTAATCTGACGGTTGAGGTGCTTCAGCAGAACGAAAGCCAGGCCACACTCCGCATCGAACTCCGAGACAACGAGACCGGCGCACCAATCGTGCTCAGCGATCCCGACCGACGATATCCAATCGGCGGGACCACTCGCAACGGCTACATCACCGTCGCCGAGCAACGCGTCGAGACCAACGCCTCCGGGGTGGCGATTGTGACGATCGACGAGCCGGGTATCTACACGGCTCGGTACCATCCGGGTTCGTGGCTCGGACACGACCCCGCGTATGTGAGTGCGACGGCTACTGCTCGCTGGCATCCGCTCGGCACCATCGACGGTTGGTTCGCGTTCATTTTCGAGGTTGCCTGGCAGCTCATCCCGTTTCTTGTGATGTTCTACACTGGCAAGCGGCTCCTCCGAATGCTCGGTCCAGAAGACATCTTCCAACGGAACCCATAGTCCATGACTAGAAACCACCCACACATCAGTCGGCGAACCGCCCTCCGAACAGTCGCAGGTGCTGCCCTCGTGAGCGTCGCGGGCTGTCTGAACGACAATGGCGGTTCTGGGACGCCTGGTGACGGAACGACCTCTTCAGATGGCAAAGGCCCACTCGCGCGTATTGCTCTCGAGGGAACCACACTCGTCGTCGAACTCTCCGAAGAAGCCGACGTCGACCAAGTCAACCTCATCCAACCGAACGGCGAGTTATTCGGGGAGCGCGACGTAGCCGCGGGTGCTCAGCAGGTCTCATTCGAGATTGGCACCGCGTATGCGCCCGGTGAGTACCGCGTACTCGCGTTGAAGGGTGAGGAGACAGTAGTCGAGACCACGACTGAACTGCGTCCAGAGATCCAGATACAGGATGTTGGACTCTATCGGAATAATCCAGATAAGCCGTGGGAAGAAGTCTATGGAGAGTCCGAGACTGACCGGATCAAGAATGGCGAGGCATTCGTCACGGTAGAGAACACAGGAAGCGGTCCGGAAGCGATAACTGAACTAATCTTCTCCGGGGACGTTCCCAATCCAATTGAGAACCCCAGAGGCAGTGGAATGCACGAAACCGACCGGGTAGTAGTCTCCCCTGGCGAGACGGCCGACCTGTTCAGTAGTTCGTTTCCGTTCGGCACAGAAACTGAGGACGGGATGGGATGTTCCCCAGACGGGAATAGTGGCCAGTTTACTGTTATCGTTGAGACACGGGTCGGTGGAAATCAGGTCTCAAGCACCTACAACGTTCAATACACTAGTTCCGACGATATGACTGATTGTGAGGTCACGATCACTGAGGTATAACGATGGTCGATCTCATTGATGTCGTCCTTGAGGGTATCAAGGGCGTCGTTGAGTGGTTCATTGGGCTGTTCATGGACGGTCTCAGATCAGGGTATGAAACTCTGACTGAGGGAATGTTCGGGACACCCACTCCAGAGACGAACGGAGCTTTTGTCTTCGGTGAACCGACCAATGCACCCTGGCCAGCGATTCACGATGCTCTCATCGGCGGCGAAATCATGCTAGTTGCCCTCTTGCTCCTTGTGATGAGCGTTCAGGGCCGTCACACGGTTCGGATCTTCAATATTGGAAGTACCTACGAAGCCCGAAAAACGAAGAAAACGGCCTGGGTCGGTGCTTTTCTAATCATTACGTGGTACTGGATTGGGACTCTCGCGCTCTACCTCGTTGACGGATTCACTATCGCCCTGATGCCGGAGCTTTCCTCGGTTACGGAGGCGATGATTGGATTCTTGGAAGTATCTATCACAAACCCAGGGCTGGGGCTATTGTTCGCCGTGATTGGTGGAATCTCGATGTGGGCGCTGGAGGCGCTGTTCTACATCCGGATGATTCTGCTGTATGTCTACCTGTACGGAATGCCGATTGCATTTGCCCTGGCCTACGGAAATATTCCGGTCGTATCCGATATCGCGATGGGGTTCTGCAAACGGTTTGTCCCGTTGGCTGTCCTCCCGCTCCCGGCAGCGATGGTCCTCAAGGGGTACGATTTGATCTACGGCGGTGGGACGCTCACACCAGGAACAGCGTTCCTCAAATATCTCGTTGCTGCGTCCCTCCCGCTGGTCGCCCTCTACATCACGTGGAAGACGTTCAAATACGCGGCCCCGTTGACGGCCAAAGTCGTCGGCGGTGCAACGAAAGGCGCAGCACTCGTTGGCGGTGTCGCCGCTGGAGCCTACGTCGGTGGCGCCGGCGTCGCGACGACCGCCGCTCGGTGGGGGCCGAAAGCCGCCGCTGGCCACGCAGTCGCGCAAAAAGCGGCTGCCCGCGGTGGGCATGGAGGAGACGATGGCGGGACGCCATCGTACCGTCGAACGGAAAATGACCCTGGTGGAGCGACAGCGGAATCGGCGAGTGACGACCGTGGGATGGAATTTGATCGAGGAATCCACTAACAATGTCAGCAGATCAAGACGCGGCTGCACGGCGCATCATGGATCAGTTCGGCGAGGAGAGTCGCATCCCGTATCTCAATATCGAGGAAGGGGACGTCGGCATGCTCATCGCCTTCCCCATTATTGGGCTGTTTATCGCGGGCCTCACCGGGATCGAATCACTGGCCCTCCCGTTCGTTGCTGGTGGGCTTGGCTTTGGCGTCGCCGTCATCTACGTCTCACCAACCCACCTGAACGCCTGGACGTGGACCAAAGACGTCTATCGGTACCTCAAACGGCCTCAGGTCACGTTCAGTGCGCCCGCCGAAGCCGACACGAGTACCAACGAGTCAGAGCGCAACGAGGGCGGACTCGCGAACTACACGCCGTTCAAGCCCGACGAGCGAACGCAGGATCTCACCAACATCAAGCGAGCGTGGCCGGGCGCTGGTGCTATCCAGCGTGAAGACGGCTCGATGGAGGCATTCATCGAGATCGATCCGGCCAACATGGACTTCGCGATGTCCGACGACTGGGCACAGCTCCAGGACGCTGGCGAAGAGTTCGCTAACAAAGAGCTAGACTCGAAGCTCAAACTCCACGCCACAACCCGTTCCTTCCCGGTCGAGCAGATCACCGAGACCATCGAGGAGCGCCTCACTGACGAAGACGTTACGGAGAACCCGATTTTCCGGGAACTCCTCGAAGAGTACCGGGAGACACGGCCGAAGGAGATGCGTGACCGGGGCATCCAGCAGGTCCGGTACTATATCGGCGTTGAAGTTAGCCCGATAGAGGTCTACGACCGCTTCCGCGACGAGGGCACCCCCGCAGAGAAGCTGACCCAGTTCCCGGTCATCGGCTTCCTGTTCAACCCGTTCGTCACCCGCCGCGAGGACCTTACTGACGTCGAACGTCGTGCGCAGATGTTCGAGAAGCTCGACAGTCGGGTGAACGACGTGCGATCCGAGTTCATCCAGCAGGCGTCGGGGTGGTCCGCACGCCGCCTCAGCACGGTCGAGCTGTTCGTCCTGAATATGGACTTTTGGAACGGCCGCGAACACGACTACGACGAGGCAGAACGTGTCGTTCGCGACCAATCGATCATCGGCCACTCGCGCCGGGAGGACCCACACGATGCGTAACGTGATCCTCCAGACTGGTGGTGGCGCGCTTGGCTCCGTCGCCGGGTGGCTCCAGAACCTGACACCAGCAGAGAGTGCAGTACTTGCCCTTGCAGTGGGTCTCGGCCTTGGCGTCGGCAGTAAGTACCTCTGGGACCGCTTCACTGCGGATGATGAACCAGACGTGGACTTCACCGATGTCCTCGACGAGGAGACACTCGAAGAAGGCGAGGCCGAACGCAAGCTCCTCGACGACATCTCGGAGTCGCACAAGACCGTTACCGCGCCCGGGGCTGTCGAGTGGGAAACGCGAGCCGCACGGGTCGGCGAGCAGTGGACGACGACACTGTACATCGCTAACTATGCCGACTATCCCAACGACGGATATCTGAGTGACCTCTTCGAGATGACCGACGTCCAGTTCGATCTGACGGCCCACATCACGCCGAAAAATCAGGAGCGGGCCCGGAACGAACTGCAAGACATCGCGGACGACCTCCAGGTCGATGCTGACCTCGAACAGAGTATCCGGAGCGCCTATCTCCAAGAGCGCGCCAACGAGGCCGCAGCGACGTACAAGGCCGTCGAGAACGGCGCGAACGTCTTCGACCAGGGGATGTTCATCACCGTGCGGGCCGACGAGAAAGACGAGCTCAGAGATGCCGTCCAGACGGTCAAGAGCGCGCTCCGCGACGACCCAGCGAACCTCACGCCGAAGACCGCAATTTGCCGGCAGGATCTCGCTCTCCAGTCCGCCGCGCCCATCGGTGACAACGAGTTCGGGCGGACGTCGATCGCGCTCGGCGGCGCCGTCGGCGCGTTACTCTCCTCACCGCATAACGCGACGATTCTCGAGGAGGGCGGCGTCGAGTTCGGGATTCACAAAGACAATCAAAGCCCCGTGGTCATCGACCCGTTCGCGCGGGACAACGGGTACGCAATGTTCACCGTGGGCGATACCGGCTCGGGGAAGTCGTTCAGTTCCAAGCAGAACTTCATCCGCTCCATCGAGCAGAGCAAGGACCGTATCGGCATCATCCTCGAGCCGTTGAACAACTGGGCGGGGGTCTCAGAGGCGCTCGACGCCAAGCGAATCACCGTCGGCGGGACGCTCGGGCTGAACCCCTTGGAGATCCGCGAGACGCCCGAACACGTCCAGCGGGCGATGGGCGAGGACGCGAGCCCGTTCAACGAGAAGCTCGACGACGCGATGAGCTTCCTCACGAACTTCTTCGCCCTCCGCGGTATCTCACTGGGAGACCGGCGCACCACGCTCGAACTCGCCCTCAAACGTGCCTACCAGCGCAACGGCATCACCGACGACATCTCGACGCACAGCAATCCGAGTCCGACCATCCGTGATATGATGGACGTCTTCGAGGACATGGTCGACGACCCTGAGGAGTTCGTCGTTCGATCCGACGAAGAGGCAGGGAAGATCAAAGAGGACGCGACGTGGCTCCTCGATCAGCTGCGCCCCTTCGGGGACGACGGTCGCCACGCCAACCTCGGCCAAGAATCGGATTTCGACATCCGGGACGAGAAGGTCATCTACCTCGACCTCGCCCAGCAGGAGGGCAGCGTCGACAGCAGCACGGCACTGACGATGCAGCTACTCATCTCGCTGGTGTACGAACGGGCGAAGGTCTCGGAGAAGGAGGTCGTGTTCTACATCGACGAAGCGCGCTACATCATGCAGGACGCCGCGAGTCTAGCATTCCTCGAGACGGTGTTCCGGCACCATCGCCACCACGACCTCTCGATTCGGCTGGTCACGCAGACCGTCGACGAGTTCTTCGAGCACGCCGAATCCGAGGCGATCTTGGACCAGTGTGCCGTCAAGCAGTTCCACCGCCTCGATGGGATGGACAAGGAGTGGGCCGACGAGTTCGGTCTGAACTACGCACAGATGCGGTTCGTCCAGGATGCCGTGCCGGGCAACGAGGACGCCGGCTTCTCCGAAGCACTGGTTGGCGTCGACGGCGAGTGGCGTGGGATCCAGGTCAAAGCGATGCCCAAGGAGAAGCAGGTCATCGACTTCGAGCCAACCGAGCAACGGCGAGACTCACTCCCCGGGACTGGTGAGAATGCTGTGGACGCGGAGGTGCAGGCGTTCCAAGACGATATTGAAAGCCGAGCGACCGACAACGGACAACACACACCTGAGCGGACGCCAACAGAGACTGATGGCGGTGAAACGGGAGGTGACGACGATGCGTGAGTACCTTCGCGTGACGCCAACCTCCGAACGGCTCAATCCGGAGCGTCTGCCGCAGGCACTGGAGAGCCTCCACAAACTGACCTCAACGGACTCGACAGGGCTAGCTGACAAACTCAATCCGCTACATAGCGACACACCGCTACGCTTCGAATTCCTCGCGCTGAGCGAGGGGAAAGATGACCCCGTCGAATTCTACTACGGTGCCGATGACCATCTGGATACCCTTGAGAAGCGGCTCCAGTCGGTCTATCCCGAGACGTTCGACATCGAGCGTACCGAGGTCGACGTCGCATCCCGACTCGTGCAGCCTGTCGAATTCGACCGAGAGACATTCGTCGAGCAGTATAACTCGGGCGGGCTCAGGTATGAGTTCGGCCCTGACGAGCAATACGAACGTGGCACTGACGACAACAAACAAGCGGGGCCAGCAGACGCCGAATCAGTCGCGGATGGAGGAACGGTCGGCGACCAGTCTCCCGACCACTTCATCGAGATTGGTGATACTGCCCTCGAACTCGCCCCACCAGATGCGATTCCCGAGGATGAGCCACTCACGACGCTTGCCAAACCAACGGTAACATCGGAGGGGAGGATACTCGCCCGGCCAGCGACCGAATCTGTCTCCCCACTCGGCGTGCGGTGGCAGGGGTCGGCGACTCGGAAGCAGGACTGGATGACCTCACTCTCGCCATTTACTGCCGACGACGAAGCAGAACTCCCCGCGGTCGATCAGCCAGGGGGTGCGCTCGCGTCGCTCGTCGACCACCTGATGGAGGCGACAGCACCAGTAGCGTTCCAAGTCGTCTTCCAACGACGCGAGAGCTGGCAGTCCGATGCCGACCTTCGCAAAGAAGATGTCATCGACGGACGGGACACACTCGCCCAGGAGATTATTGGCTCCCTTTTCGAACTCGACGATCGGTCGGAGAGTCGGGACAGAAACCAGCTGAGCGACGCGGTTGCAAAACGTGTCGCAGCAATCGAGGCGACAAATCCGAAGCGGTCGTTCACCGCGAACATCCGCGCAGTCGGGATTCCATCTGATAGTGACGGTCGCGATGATCTCGATGAGCGGATGCAATCACTGGTCCCGGTATTCGACCCGCTTGACGGGCCGTACTATGAGGTTACAGCCGAACGAATACGTGACAGTGGCTTCCGGGCAGCCACGAAAGAACGGAACGCACGAGCGGCGCTGCAGCGGCTCTTGGATCGTGAGATCACGACCGGTCGTGGGACGACCCGACCGGAGTTTGTCCTGAGTGGTCGAGAACTCGCGCACTTCGTCCTCGTCCCCTCCTCAGAACAGCTTACTGTCGAGGGGACACGTGGGACGCGTGCGGAACAGCAGAGTCGGAATCCGCTGCCCCGTCCGCACCAGGACCTCATGCGTGAATTCCGAGACGGGATGGCAATCGGATATGCCCTCGACGACACCGGCGAGGCCGAAGACGTGCCGACACACATTCCACCCGGACTGTTGCCCACTCATTACGGCCGGTTCGGAACAACCGGCTCTGGGAAATCGAAAGCCCTCATCAACGATATGCTGTCGCTGTACGACAACACCGAGGGGCCGACGATCCTCATCATCCCAAAGAACGACGATATGGCCCAGAATTATATGCGAGCTCACGCGCGTCGGTTCGGAATGGCCGACCTCGAAAAAAACGTCGTCCACTTCCCGATTCCGGACGTCCTCCCCGGGTTCTCGTTTTTCGATCTCGAACCGTCGATGGAGAGCGGACGGCGCCGCGAAGACGCCGTCCAACGGAAGGCCGACCACTACGAAGAGATTTTGAAGCTCGTGATGGGAACCGACCGCTACGAGCGGGCGACTGTGGCTCCGACCCTCATCAAGACGCTCATCAAGGCACTGTTCGACGAGGAATACGGCCGTGAGAACGGGCTCTACCGAGCGTCGACGGACTACTTCGCCCACCGACAGCTCGAACACGTCCTCGACCAGCTCTGGGAGGCCGGGCCACCGAACGAGAACATCGGCGACGCCCCACGATCGAGCGACGAGGAAGTCACCCGGACGATTCGACGGCAGCTCCAGTTAGATCCAAACACCTTCGCGAACGTGATGGGTGGTGTCGGAAACCGCCTTGCGTACATTTCACAGGATACACACCTACGGCAGATCTTCAACAATACCGAGAACCAGTTCGACTTTCGGGATGTCCTCGACGAGGATACGGTCATCCTCTTCGACCTCGGAGACCTCCGCGACGACGCTGCCCGGATCATGACCGGTGTGATCCTGACCAATCTCGATGCAGCTCTCAAGGACCGCAAACAGGCCCTCTCCCAGCACTCGGACGACTACGTCGTGAACTTGCTCGTCGACGAGGCAGCGTCGGTCGTGGTCTCCGACATCATGAATGATCTCCTCGAGAAAGGCCGGGGATTCCGGCTCTCTGTTGGCCTGTCGATGCAGTTCCCCGAACAGATGGAGGCTGAAGGTGGGCGGAAGATCTACCTGAATGCTCTGAACAACATCGGCAGTTCACTCATCGGGAAAATCAACGTCGACCGGGAACTGGCGCGAGCGATGGCCCACGAAGAGATGGACCCCGCGGATTTCGCCAATCGGATTCGTTCGTTGCCACGAGGGGAGTGGATCGCCAGCCTGCCAAGCCCGACGTTCGGTGAAACGGGGCCGTATCCGTTCAGTGTCGAACCACTCCCGATTCCACCGGGCCACCCCGAGAGCGAATCCCCGCTCACAGAGCGTGAAGAGGGGCAGTTCACTGAGACACTCTCCTCGATGCACGAGGACATCAATGACGAACACGGCGTGCCGGCCGCAACAGACGCCTCAACAACGAGAACACCGACCGACGGACACGGGGTGCTCGATATCGGGAGCGATGACCTGGACGTCGCGATTGCGACGGTGGTCCGGAGTCTGCAGCTTCGAGAGGAGTGCCGCGAGGAGAACGGCTGGGTGGCCGTTGAAGCAGTTGACGACGAACTCAGACGACTCTTCGACGACGTCGACGCCGAGCCGCCATCGTATGATGCACTCGCGGACATTCGAGAACGATCACGATACCTCGATACGACCGTCGATATCGACGCCGACGAGCTCCGCATCCGGCTCACTGAAGCCGGAGAGGATGTCTCGACACCCGATACTGGTAGCGTGCAGGCCGCTGGTGGGAGTGCCCACGACGCAGCACTCCTCCAGATCGAAGAAGAGCTCACCGCACTCGGTTTCACCGTCTCGATCCTCGCACAGGATGGCAGCGAAAAACCTGACGCGAGGGCGAGCCACCCCGACGTTGCCGATCGATTCGCCATCGAAGTCGAAACGACGACACCCGAGAATCCCGCGAAAGTGCTCACGAATCTCCGGAAAGCCCAAGAAGCAGGGGATATCCCGCTGTTTGTCGTTCGACCAGGAAACGACGAAACTGAGTGGGCCAAGCGCGTTGACGGCATTCTCACACCACCCGTTCGTACCCTCCAGAATGGTGAGACACGGTTCTACACGACTGACTCGAATCTCACGTTCAACGGCGGGGCAACCGAAGAAGGTGGAGTGACTGCCGTCCGCCCGGCGACCGATGACGAGAACGGGACCCAGAATATCTGGCAGCGTGATGGCGACGAGATCGTCCTTCGTGATGCCAGCGAGACGGAACACATCCGCCTCCCATCGCTTGAAAAACTCTCGAAAGATCGTGTTCCGGCCATCTACAGCTACGACCACGCTGCCGACGAGTACGTCGTTTATGAGCATGGTGAGCAACACATCTACGAGACGAAATCGGCGTTCGAGGATGACTGGGTGCGTGTCAAGAAGCCATTCGTCCCCGAAGCCGACCTCCCCGTCCCAGACTACACACGTTCGACGTACGGCATCCTTATCCTTCACGATGAGGCGAAATCGGTCGTGTATGAAGACGGTGAGAAGCGGCCACTCTCGGCAATCACTGACGGGGCATTCCGTCCCGCATCGCCTGAATCAGCGGCCGCTGACGAACCACCCAGTCAGACCGACCAGGCCGATGAGACAGTCGAGGAAGACCAATCGCCACCGTCGTTCGAAGCGTTTGTCGACGAATATCTTGCCGAAGATGCGGATGGAGCCGTGCCGAAAGATGATGTATTCGGTCTCTACAACGACTGGGCAGAGGCACACGGCATCGACGATCCGCTGAATAAGAGTTGGTTCACCCGGAAGCTCAACACCCACATCAAGGTGGATTCCACGAAGAAGCGAATCGGCGGGGAACCCGTCCCGCATTACACTGGTGTCCGTATCCGGTCTGAAGAGGACTTTCAGTCATGAAACGGACGTACACGGTCCAATTCCCAGTTTCATCGCGATTTCTCGGGAGCTGTTCCACCCAGACAGAATCATGACCTCATCCAATCAAACTCGCAGGTCGGAAATCACCCGACTGCGGCATGTTCCACCCAAATCTTCAATGGGTGGAACAGCTACGAAACGGCCGAAATGGGTGGAACACTCTCACGTCCAGCGATTTTTAACCTGCTATGGCGGGTGTTCTACCCAACAACCAACTAGGATAGAACGGGGGGTCCCCGTTGGGACCAAGGGGTTGGATCGAGACGTAACGCAGAGAGCGTTCTGTGCTGGCTCAGAGCCAGTGAGAGCCATGCGAGGTCCTACGTGAGGATGAGTGAACCTATTATCGACGAGGCGGAGGCGATTCCGGAGACGTTACGCGAACGCGACCAGTGGGTGTGCTGGCGCGAGGAGGAGCGAGACGGCAAACCGACGAAGATTCCGGTGACGCCAGGGGCTGGGGGGTTCGCGTCAGCAACAGAGTCGGAGACCTGGGCGAGTTTCGAGGCAGCACTCGACTACAGCGAGACAGAGCACGCCGATGGTATTGGGTTCGTGTTTACTGACGACGACTCCATCGTCGGCATCGATCTGGACGACTGCCTTGATCCCGAGACAGATGACGTCGACGACGCAGCGCTGGACATCATCGAACGGCTCGACTCCTATACGGAGGTGTCACCATCCGGCACCGGCTATCACGTCCTGATCACTGGCGCACTCCCCGAGGGGCGGAACCGGCGCGGGAGCGTCGAATTGTACGACACGGCACGCTTTTTCACCGTCACTGGCGACCACGTCGAGTGGACACCAACGCGCGTTGCACGCCGGCAGGACGCGCTCACAGCGATTCACCGTGAGTACGTCCAGGACACAGAGCGTGACACAGCCTCCGAGTCCGAACAGCGTGATGGCACTGACGCCCGGTCACCGACGACCGACGCAGCCGACGTCGACGTCGACCTCGAAGACGAGGACCTCCTCGAAAAAGCGCGAAACGCATCGAACGGCGAGAAGTTCGAGCGGCTCTGGAACGGGAATACGGTCGGCTACGACAGTCAGTCCGAGGCCGACATGGCGCTGTGCTGTTTGCTGGCGTTCTGGACCGGTGGTGACCGGACCCAAATGGAGCAGCTGTTCCGCCAGTCGGGATTGATGCGGGAGAAGTGGGACGAGGTCCACTACGCTGACGGGTCGACGTACGGCGAGAAGACCATCGAGCGAGCGATTGCGACCACGTCGGAGTTCTACGACCCGGACGCCGGCGGCGATACCGAAGATCCCCACGGCACACCTGACTGGGTCGCAACTGGCGGGACGCCTGACGACGCAGACCGGAGTCGTGCGTATCTGGCGGAGAAAAACCGCTTGTTGAGCGAGCGCGTCGACGAACTTGAGGCAGCACTCGAACAGAAGACTGAGCGGATCGAGAGCCTCGAAGCAGAAATTGAGCGACTCACCAACGAACTCGCGGCCCGTGACCAGGAGACTCCGCAATACCACAAGGAAGACTCCGGTACGGGGGACGAGACCGGTGATGATCCAGAGCCAGCCTCGCTGGTAAGTCGATTCTTCGGTGGTCGGTCCGAGTAGTGTCGCCGCTTCACCGCCATCCGGGAAGGTCTCTCTCGGGCGTTCCAAGGTGTCATAGAACGAGTACCACACCAATCTTCTGACTTCCCCAATCGCCCAATGTACAGAATGCTTTCGCAATTAGTCCGAACAAGTCAGATTTGGATTGGAGTTGGCGAACTGGCCATTCGGATTCTCGGTAAATAGCCAGACATGGAGTCCATAGTGTCTGGGCTGGTCTGAATAATGGCCCTCCATCGGTCCACGAAAGGTTCGTCGGTCGTCACCAGCAAAGAGTGCAGGCGGATCCTCGACGTCACTCGTAGGGACGAACCATTCAGCTCCTCTCAGTTCGTACTGTTCAGTGTCTGTTCGTTCATAGAAGAGTACATTTGGCATATCGTAGGAAACCTGGGGAACATTCTCTTTTACGAATGGGGTACCCAATCCCCCGATACAGGTGTCGATATTTTGATACCCATCGTCTATTGCCTTCTCGTGGTCCTTGTATTTCTCCAGCTTGAGCTTCGCGTCGTTGACCCCCGCTCCCGAGCCACTCTGTCCGGAGCCACCATCAGTCGAGTCATCCGGTTGGCCGAGACACCCCGCCCCCAAGACGAAAAGTGGTGCCGACACAGAGAGAAGCTGCCGTCTATTCATAACTAGTTCTGTCCTGCTTTGGACATAAAACTCCCCGAGTGTGAAAGAGACGTTTGAATGGATTTCCTGACCATCAGTGATCCCCACCAAATAGCTCTCTAAATAAGCAGATTCACTGAGCAGGAGATGCATCTCCAACGGTTCTGAAACCAACACCTTGTGAACTGTTTTATGACTCCTTATCTAGTGGTCTGGTTCCGCGAGCCAAAATTGTTAACCAACAAAACTCGGTGTAACACGCTGTTTGTTGGTTAACTACGCTCAATCTCGCCGCAAAACGGGGGGTCCCGCAGGATACTCCAGTCAGGAAACTATTCCGCGAAGTAAGAACTATATCGTTCGCGCTGCAATTCTGAGTATGTCCGAGACAGACGCCGCCGATGGGCCACCTCCCTTTGAGGATGCGTTCGCCAGCGACGACGTCGAACAACGCATCTACGGCACCATCCTGCAAACTCGCGAGCCGACGGCGGCGAGCGCGATCGCCGACAGCGCCGACTGTGACCCCAAGACCGTCCGGAAGTATCTGGGCTGGTTCGACGACCTCGGCATCGTCACCCGACACGATGGCCATCCAGCCACGTACGAACGCAATGACGCGTACTTCGAGTGGCGACGCATCAACCAGCTCGCAGCCGACCACTCCGTCGAGGACCTGCAGAATCGCGTTCGTGAGCTGACGACGCGCATCACCGAGTATGAAGAGGCGTACGACGCCGCGTCACCGGCCGCTGTCGATGCTGTCGCCGCCGCGGAGGGCAGCGACGAGCGGACCATCGACAACGTGTACAGCGACCTCGGCGACTGGGCGACCGCCCGCGAGGAGCGAGACCGCTACGAACGCGCCCGCCAGCAACGCACCGGTGGCGAACGCGAACAGGCATCCGGGTAGCCCGCTCGATGGTGCCACCGACAGGCGATGGCGGGAGCCCTGCCCCCATCGATCGTCCCATCCTCGAGTTCCTTCAGACGCGGCTCCAAGCGACGAGGCAGGTCTCCCACGCAGCCATCACGGATGCAAACGGCCATCTCGAGCTTCAGGTCGTCTTTGCATCGTCATACTACCCAGCGCCCGTCGACGACGCAACCCTGACTGTCCGCTGGTACATGAACGACGACTTCACAATCCACTATCGTGAGTTACATTCGGGGCACACCTGGGACTGCCGATGGGATCGGCATCCGAACCCCCACAATACGCGCGACCACTTCCATCCCCCGCCCACCGCCCTCACGCCCGGTGACGATGATTCGTGGCCGACCGATCATCGTGATGTCCTGCAACTGGTCCTCGACGAGATCGAAGAACGGATTGCAGCACTGTGGGACGACTAGACGACTCCCTCGCAGTGGCGTTTATCGCGCCGACCAAAGGGTGACGGCGCTCAGCCCGATGGGCACCACACGAGAGCCGCCGTGGTGTCCAGCCTGGTGTCAACTGAGCGCGGTCACAGGTGAATCCATGTCTACGTTTAGTAACTCCGAGACAGCGAGTGCATCGCCGTCAGAAAACCACACGAGCCCACCCCGAGAGACCGAGGACACAGAGCCACAGACATCCTGGCCAGACGATACGAGCAGCGAGGATGGAACACCAACGCTCAGGATGGACCACTGTCCGGAGTGTGGGAACCGTCGCTTCGTCTCAAAACTCCTCGTGTACGAGGTCACCGGCTACGACGAGGGCGGCGAGCAAGAATTCCGCCGCCAGCATGTCCGTGCAGAGTTCGAATACACCTGCAGTGAGTGCCAGACGACACTCCGGACGCTTCCCGCAGAGCGCCGCGATTACTACGACGAAGTCGCGGTCCTCGAAACGGAACGGCGGGCAGCCCTCCGTGATCAACTCCGCCAGCTGGGGAGGCGGGTTTGGCAGCGCCTTGCAGCGCGGACGACGTGGCTGGCACTCGGACTCGTGACACTCGTGACCGGGCTCGTGATCACACTCTAACAGACCGAAACGAGAACGCATCCTCGCTATGGAGCGTACTCTCCGTGCCGCAACGAGGACACATCAGTCCGCAAGTGACTCGAGTTTCTGAATGATCTTCGCATAGACGTCAGGGGCGCAGTACCAGCCCTCGTCGATCATCGCATCAATCACGGTTCGGGCATCGTCGACACTGAGCGTTCCCTCGCTAGCGAGTTTCAGTACAAGATATGCCGTCCCCCGGGTTGTGATTCCCTCGGCCGCTGCGACGTCACGGCCGTACGTCTCATCCATCACGGCCACGCCATCGTGGGTGTCGGCGCAGGCGAGAACAGCGACATCGGCGTCGCTGAGGTTGCTATTATCCTGGAGGCGGGTCAGCAGTGCGGTTGTCTCAACCGACAGGATATCAAACCTGTCGGCATCGACGCTGCGCTCGATGCGACGGGCGTCCGGATATCCCTGCTCGAGACCAGTTTCGACGACCTCCTCGTAGACGCGCTCCGGGAGTACACACGACGCTTCAAGATGCTGGACGAGCGCGAGACGGTCGACCTTCGCGAGGTAGATGAGCGGCGTGGCGTCGAAGACCCACATTCACAGCGCCTCGAGATCCGCGTCGAGATGATCGTCCGCTACCCAGGTGATATCACGTTCTTTGGCGAGCTGTGCAAAGTCCCAGACGGACATCCCTGCCATCTCAGCCGCCTTGCTAAACGTGACGGTACCTGCCGCAAGCTGGTCGAGTGACCGTTCGCGACGCCACTCCTCGAGCCCCTCGGTGAGGAGTTTCCGAACGGCCGTACTCCGGTCGAGCTTCTCGTCTTCGAGATACGCCTCGAGCTCGGCCTCCAACTCGTCGGGCACGCGTGTCGAGATCGTTCCCATACTGTTTACTTCGTGTGCAATGTATACAAACGCTTCGGTGCTTCCGGTAGAGTGGCTCCGGTGTGGTGAAGCAGGCCCACAGTCACTGAAAGAGGTCGGTGGAGGTACAGAAAGATTAACCAACAGACGGGATGTATTTCGGAGGATGTTGGTTAATATAGAGAGAAATCGAGTCAGTCATCCGGCTGTCGGCACGCTCCCACCAGTGAGTTTGTCTGCGCCGGAGGGCGTGGGGCGCGCTCGAAGCGCGTGCAGAAGCGTGAGTTCCTATGCCTGGTCAAGATATCATCGACGACACGACAGACGACTACGAACGACTCGAAAACGAACTCGTTGCACAGGATCGGGATGCGTCCCGAGTCGCGACGGCGGACATCGATGAGGCGACTGCCCGCCGTCTCGTTGGCGACCTTGTCGAGGACGATGTGGTGACGCCGATCCCTGACCAACGCATTCTCGTCCACGAGCCCAGTAGCAAGCCCTTCGAGTCGATCACCCAGCTCGCTGTGTTCCATCGTGGCTGGCAGGCCGCCACCGACGCCGACCCGGAGGACAACTGATGCAACAGACGCTTTCTGGGTGTGCGTTCTGCGATTCACCGCCCGGTGCAGAGATGGGCGAGGCGCATACGTGGGGGAAAGAGGAACGGGTGACGCACCCGATCTGTGTCAACTGTGCCGTCCAAGAGCGGCTGGATCTCGACGAGCGCGACCACCACGCCTGCGACGGCTGTGGGCTCGTCGTCGACGCCCTCGCGGCACTAACCCGGTTCCGTGTCGAACTCGGCCATCTCGAGGGGCCGGTCCAACTGTGTGCTCGCTGTAGCCCTGGTGGGCTCGCGAGGTACTGGACGCGTGACCTCGAGGAGCATCTCGTGGACGGGTGACGCTTGGCCGAGTGAGGCTCACATCGTACACACGAAAACGGCTAAGTGCGTTGGCTCACAATGTACACATCATGAGCACCGATAAGAAGCGCGTGCAGTTTCGGGCCCCCGATCGCCTCATCGACCGGGCCGACGCACTGGCCGCAGTCCTCGGGGAAGACCGAACAGACGTCCTCGTGACCGCGCTTCGGGAGTACCTCCAAGAAGCTACTCACGACGACGCACTCACCCAGGAGATCGCTGCCGCCTATTACGACGATGAGATCACCTTCGAGCAACTCAAAGCGCTCGTCGGCGCCGAGGAGGCGGCAAACCTCCGAGTGTTGAAACAGCAGTTGGACGAGGACTTCATCGACGAGGTCGCCGACGCGTAGATGTCGCGGCTTATCGCAGACGCCTCCGCCCTCGTGAGTCTCGGGATCGTTACTGACGACGACCCCGATCCACTCGCACTCTGTCTCTCCCGGTACGAGGTTGTCATCCCAACGGCGGTCATCGATGAACTCCAAGAGATCGCCTCCTACGATGACGTCCATGGACACGCCGCGTCCGCCGTCCTCGACCGGGTGGATGCATTCACGACACAGTCGGTCGAACTCGATGCCGAGTTTCCCCTCGATGACGGTGAAAACGCGGCGGTCACGCTCGCGAACGATCTCGATGCTGCGCTCTTCCTCTGTGACGAGTTCAACCAACTTGGCTTGATCCACGCCTCACTCGCTGATACCCGGCTCGTCACAACACCGACACTGCTCTCGGTTCTCGTTCGAACTGAACACCTATCAGCTGCTGATGCGCGGTTGCTCCTCGATGCGATCAGTGACGCCCGTAGCTGGGGCGCGAACAGTTACGTGCAGCGAGCTCGCTCATTGCTCGAGGAGACCTAACACCGTGGAGGATCCTTCGAAGTGATTTGGAATGTCCGATAACGACGCTCTCTACGACGTTTGTGAACGAACGAAGAATCCCGAGCACGCATCAGTTGATGACGTGGTCGAACTCGTACTCAAGCGCGCACAGCATCCCCGGACGGAGCACCGGGACGCACATCTCGACGAGATGATGGCTACTGTCGTCGATAGGTACGGGACCGGCCCCGTCCGAACTGTTATCCATCGCGTTCTCGTCGACCACCACCCCTTTCGGACTGCCACGCATGACCTCGAGATGCGTAACGTCGACGGTGTTCGTATCGGGACAGCAGCCGGCCAGTTCCTTACAGAATTGAACGCGCAGCACGACGATTGAAATACAGTTTCTGAAAGCCCTCGGCCGCTCGGCATCCCGCGACCACCGCTGCGCTCCTCGTGCCTGTGGTGCTTGCGGGGTCGGGGGACGACCGAGGCGGCCTCGCCCTTTCTAAGTCCACCAAGACGTCAGCTGTGTCACTGAGCGTCGAGTTCGGTTGGACAGGTGGTTCTCTACGGCCCGCCCCGCTCGCCGCTGCCGCCCTCCGCGTCGCTCGCGACCGACCATTCCGGGCATGCGGGCGCTCTCCGCACCGCCCGCGCCCGTTCCGGGCTAAAATGCATGTGCCCTCGGCGCCAGCGGGTATCCCCGTCGGTTGCGCCCCTTGCGGGCTTTCGCGTTCCAGCGCTTGGTGCCGCCTGCGCTGTCGCGCGCCACACCGCGGCGCGCGTTCTCGGCGACAGTCGCCCTGGACACGGACCCGCACATCGGGCCGGACACGAGCGGGCATATCGATATCTGACCTGCCCTCTACTGACCACGCCGATAGGGTTTTTTAGCGCCTGCAATGGGTGCAGGCGCGACTTGAACACGCCTGCATAGGACTAGGTGATTTCTGATGGAACAACACCACCAGCGACAGGTGTATCGTCAATCAGTGGGGGATCGACAAGATGGCGGTTGACCTTGACGGGTTTGAGCAGGCCGAAGACGAACTGGAGCAGTGGTTGGTCGACCAAGCCGAAGCGGGTGTTCCCGAGATCGTTCTCGTCGGACTCCTTCGTGACTACGCCGACGACATCGAGCATCTCGGATACGTCCCGCGGATGTGGGGCCACAGCGACCGGTGATATGAACCCGATTCCGCTTCTGGTGTCGTTTTTTCGCGCCCGTGATGGGCGGAGGCGCGACGTGGTCGTGCCTTCACCAGAGAGGAATGAAAATGCAACGAACGAATACGTTCGATATCGTCCCCCAATCTGAACCGACAGAAGAGATTCTTGTTCGAGTGCTGGATGCGTCAGCAAGCCTCTGGAACAAACTCACCTACGACCGCCGACAGCAGTTCTTCGAAGGAGAAAGTGTCTGGAAGTGCGATGGCTACTACGACGAGTATGTCGATGTACTGAGCGGGGCGACAACCCAACAGATCGCCCGCGTGAACGATACTGCGTGGCGATCCTTCTTCGAACTTCTCGACAAGCCAGAATACGACCCGAGTCCACCGGGCTACTGGGGGAATCAAGACGATGGTCGAGAACTCCGAACCTACATTCGAAACGACTCGTACACCATTCAGTGGAATAGGCGGTCCCGACTGGAAATCCGCATCGGCATGGACCTCAAGGACGAGTACGGATTCGGAATGTACGAACGGCTTCGGCTACCGGTTCGAGGGGATCCAAAATGGAGTGGAGACGCTGGACGCCTTGAAATCTCGTACGACCCAGTCGAAGAAACGTACCGTGTGCATCAGTCCATAACCGTCGACGACGTCAGAAGAAGCGACTCAGATGGCTCTGAGGCCGCTGCACTCGATCTCGGCGCAAACGTGCTCGTTGCTTGTACGGCAACAACCGGTGGGCAGTATCTCTACAGTGGCCACCATCCGTTCGAGCAGTTCCGAGAGACGACTAACGCTATCGCCAACGCCCAAGCGAAACTCCCCGACGGACAACACACGAGTCAGCGAATCAAACGGCTCTATCGCAAACGCTCGCGGCGACGTGACCACGCAGTGAACGCACTCCTTCGGGACTTAGTCGAGCGCTTAGAGGCGGCTGGTGTCACGACGCTCTATCACGGCGATCTCACCGGCGTTCTCGGTGAGTACTGGTCGGTGGAGGCGAACCTCAAGGCACGGTCGTTCTGGGCTCACCGACAGTGCATTGATCGACTCTCATCCGTCTGCGAAGAGTACGGGATTGACGTAGAAACAATCTCCGAGGCGTGGACGTCCCAGACCTGTCCGAAGTGTGGCGAGCGGGACCGAACATTCCGGCATCAAGAGACACTCACCTGCCCGTGTGGCTTCGAGGGACACGCTGATCTCGTTGCGTCGAAAGCGTTGCTTGCGCAGGCGACGAGCCCGACAGTCAGGCCGACGGCACGGCCCGTGCGGTTCCAGTGGGACGATCATCAGTGGCATCCCGTCGAGGGTGCCGCAGTGTTGCCCAACGAATAGCGCATAAACCCGCCAAGGTGCCGCCGTAGCGTCATCGACGCTAGCGAGCGGACGCTCCTACGAATGGAGTGGATGTCGACCCGCTGGACGCTCGCATTACTCGGACGTACTCCAAGTACAGCTCTATCTCCAGAATAAGGCTACTGACTAGAGAACACCGAACTGCAAGCGCGTGATACTGGCCTCCTCGGAAACGACGCGCCGTCGTGTCCGATAGCGCTCCCCAACGGTCTATGTTTGGTTCTTTGACGGAAGGGTGGCACCGATATTTAGTGAATTGCTTAAACCCGCGGCCTTGAGGATTCAGCCTGGATGACCCGAAGGAATATAGTCATACGAGTGGAATCTTTGGTATATGAGCGCCCTGAAAAACCTCCACAAGCCAGGCAAACCCCTTCAAATTGGTTATCGTGGTCTCTCTGCAATCTTGGGAGTTGTAACGCTAGCAACATTCGGGATCGACCGATTTCTGTTTGAAACGGCAGGTCAATCACTTGGAGAACTACCGGCGTATGTGATGGGTGGTGTCCTCCTAGTCGTCGGGATGAGTGCCTTCTACGCGTCAGCAACCGGTCACGACATCAGAACGGCAATTCTCGTCTCGTTAGGGCCGGTTGCCGGGCTCTTCGTGTATTTAATCGGGTATCACCTCGTCTTGCCTCCGAGTACTGACTCTCCGACGTGGCTCATATTCCTCGCCTTTGCCGGAGTCCTTCTTGCGATTGGGACTGTCGCACACCTTTGTGGTCGTTTAGTCAAACGAGTATTCTAAACCTGTTTGGAGCGTCCTCCTTCCGTACGCCAGCAAGATCCATGGTCGTCAGCGACACAATATGGCCCCTCCGAAGTTGGTCTAAAGGGAGATCACGTATATCTGCCAATCAGCCAATCGTACTAGTCTGCGAGAATTTACGACCACGGAGCCAGTATTCTATCGCCGCCAGAATACCGTAGGCAGCGAGATAAAATGGTGCCCACACAAACACAAAGAGGAACCCGGGCGAATCCCCTTGTCCACTTCCAATTGGTGGGATATACACGAGTATATGCCAGAAAACGAGGATACCTATCAATAGCATCCCCGGGCTACGGATTTCATATCGAAGCCAGAGAAAAACGGGAATCCCTATTGTTACCAACCCAAACGCCATAGATAGCGCAAGTGCGTCCCAAAGCGTTCCTGAGATTGAAACATTCGAGGTTGGAAGGAGGCTATACGCGAACACACCGAGTGAATAGAGGACGGTGACTACGATACTGATAGCGAGAGGACGCTTCCATGTTTCCGACACCGAGAACCACCGATGGAGGGCCGACATACGGCACTATAGTGCTTGACCTAACATTACTCTTTACCAGTAGGCCAACGTTTGATTCTTTGACAGATAAGTCGGAGTGAGATTTAGAACCCTATTACAGTAGTTGGCAGTACGGATTCTTCATCCAGAACGCTGGCTGAAATGACCGTTACCACAGGTTCTTCTAGAGAGACAAACAGTTGCTAGCGTCTGGTGCGGGTACCTCGAAAGCCCCCGGACGCTCGCCGGCCGCGACTCGCTGTGCGCCTCGTTCCTGCGGTGCTTGCGTCGTCGAGGTACGTCAAGCGTCCGGCCCCTTTCAGTCCCGCCCGGGATCTATTGCTGGTCAGCAATCTCAATCGGCTGGCTGGTGTGGGACGAACGGCACGCCCCGCTCGCCGCTTCCGCCCTCCGCGTCGCTCGCGACCGACCATTCCGGGCGTGCGGGCGCTCTCCGCACCGCCCGCGCCCGTTCCGGGCTAAAGTGAATCTGGTCTCGACGCCAGCATTAAGCGCGTTTTCGGTTGCGCCCCTCGCGGGCTTTCGCGTTCCAGCGCTTTGGGCCGTTCCACGCGGCGAGTCACACCCCGACTCGCCGTGCTCACGACCGTCGCCCTGGACACGGACCCGCAGTCCGGGCCGGACGCGAGAAACGGCTTAAAGCTGGCCGCTCGCTCCGGGCGGGTCGGCGCGCGGTGCTGGATGATCGTCCGCCTCGGGCGCGCTCTCGCTCGCGCCCACAGGGCGCTCGCGAAGGCGCGAGCGAGAGCGCGCAGACGAGTCTGTCGGTCGTTGTCGTCGAGGAAATCCGCGATGTTGTAGCATCGCGGTGTCGGGCGCGTGAGCGCCTTCAGGAACCAGTGAGTTCCAATGTCAAGTAAGAACGTCTCCAGTGAAGTAGTTTCGGTCGATGAACAGGCTTTCGAGAAACACGATGACGTCGAGGTCGACGAGGATGGGTTCGAGGTCGTCGACGAGACCCCGGAGTTCCGGGCGACGGTCGACATGGAAGTACAGGCGAAAGTCGATTCCAACCATCCGGACGCGCGGGTCGAGGAAGGCCCGGATCACATGTTCGGGAAGACTCTCGAACAGGAGGAGCGCATCGAGGCCCGGGAAGCCGAGCTGGAGCACATCAGTGCCCAGGCGGAACTCAGTGAGCAGGAGGGACGCGCGAAGCGGACGCGGGAGGTCGTCGTCGAGCAGTGTGGCCGGGACGAGCCCGAACCGGTGGAGTGCACGGATCCCCGAGAGAAGCTGACGCAGGAGGAACTCGCGGCGGTGAACAAGCAGGCGATGCGGATCAGCGATGAAGTGCAGGGCGGCTGGTCGAGAGCGGTCGTCGCGAAGCAACTGGCCGAGAAGGTGCAGCGCGGAGAGGACGTGACGAAGGCGGTGCTGGAGACCCTTGAGGAGTTGAAGGCGGCGCCGGGGGCGATCGTGCCCATCGCGGACGTGCCGGACGTCCCGGTCGGTGAGGTGACAGTTCAAGGAACTGTGCAGACCCTTTGGGAACCGAGCAGTAGCGCGATTCAGCAAGTCGGGCTGATAGCGGATGACAGCGGGAAAATCAAGTTCACCTGCTGGGAACGGTCGAATCAAACCGTGGTGCGGGAAGGCCAGACAGTGCGGTTCCGGGCAGCAGCGAAAAACTGGTACGAAGGTCGGTGCTCAATCGCGCTGACTGGGTGGTCGCGTATCGAGTTCCCAGAACGCGGCCGTTGGTGGGAAGAATAGCGAGCGACGCAGTCTCTTTCTTTTTTGTGTGCCGGACCAGACCCAAGCCCCGCCGCCCCACCCTCCGCTCCGTGCTCGCTCCCAATGGTCGCTGCGCGCGCAGCCACGACCGTGAGGTAGGATGGGAAGGTGAGTTGACCTCTTCTGGGAGGTCAATGTGTAGCAGTGAGAGTTTGTCCGCGCCGCCGATGGGCGCAGCGCGATGTCCAACAGTTCATCCGAGACCCATGATTTCGATGCGTGGTTCACTGGCTTCTTCGACGGCGAGGGCTGTATCCGTATCTCAATTGCCGACCGAGAGCGGTACAGTACCGGCTTTGAACTTGCACCAATGCTCCGAATCACCCACGAACAGTTGACTGGAACTCTCGACGCAGAAGGCTGGATTGGCGTGAAAGTAGATCAGAATAGTGAGTATCGAGTCGACCATCGACTTCAGCCGCAGATCGAGGTCACCGAGACGTATCGTGACCACCTGATGGAGGCGCTTTGTGCGTACTGTGATGCTCGCGGCGTGAACTGTCATGTGTCCAGTCTCGAATCCAATGAGAACCGGAGCGATCAGTACATTTGGGGCGTGCAGGGTATCAGCAATACACGGACGCTCCTGACCCCGCTCCGCGATCAGTTCATCGTCAAGCGCGAACAGGTCGATCTCCTCCTCGACGAGATTCTGCCCCGGATGGACCAGGGCGTCCATCACGAGAAAGAAGGCTTTCTTGAGGTGATGTACTACGTCGACCGGTTCAACTCGTACAAAGGTGGCAGTCGAGGGAAATACACACTCGAGTATTTCGAGGAACTCTGGGGGATGGAGTACTCACCGAAGTAGTCAGATCGAGCTCGACTCAGTACTTGCTTCGGTGTACGCGCTCCCAAGACGAGGAAGGTGAGCGTGCAGCGTGAGGTTTGTCCTGCCCTCAAAAGGGTGGAGGGCGATACAATTCGTCCTCTCGGACCCAGTTATGAGTGATCAACAGACAACGACAAGCCGCGAACGGCTGCGAATGTATCTCGTGCAGGCACTGACTCGTACAGAATCAGACGATGTCCAGTGGCATCTCAAGGCTGCGTTGCGAGAATGGGAGAACTTGCCGCCGACACCGCTGCAAGAGTGTCCTATCTGTGGGAAAGTCGGACTACCGGAACGGATTCAGCAGCATAAATGCACTAATTGAGAGCAGATAATGAGATAGTTCGCACACCCTTCAGCGCAACCACCAAACGAAAGGTGAGTACAGATGAACGATAGAACAAACTAGGTCATAACATCCCTGATTCCCGTCAGAAGCGTCGTGACCGAGACAGAGGAAGGATATATCATATCAGCGGGAGACTAGAAAGGTATGTCCGGCTCAGAATTTCCGTCCTCGTGGAGCGACCCTCAATACGTCACAGCTATCGTCGGTGTGCTTGCTGTCGCCGCACTCTATGTCTATAGTGCCCTCACGCAGTCTGGCCCAACAACAGGTGAAATCACGTTCGTCTTACTGGTTGTCCTCCTCCCAACCACAGTAGCCTATGAAGTCGCTCGTCGCTGGTGAACCATCTCGTTCAGTTCGCACACCTACCTAACGGCTGGTTCAGAAGGAAGTGGGTGAAATAAAGGACTAGTCGTGCTGAATGTAGGCTCTACACTGAGCGATTCGGACAGCATGATTCTGACATCCCCTCCGTGCTGAATATGCGCTGTTTATACAGCACGGGCTTAGAAATACCCACCGGAACTGACAGCTTCTCCCACAATCCGTTCATAGATTTGTATAGTACCTGATCTACAGAATATCAAGGAAGAACATCCTTCGGAGCAGGCGGTGGTTCAAGAATTGAGGAAGCCCAATTCAAGTACGCTAAGAAATTGGTACCAAGGTCGGTGCAGTCTCGCGATCACGGGCTGGAGTCGGATCGAATTCCCAGAGCGCGGTCGGTGGTGGGAAGAATAGCCAGTCGAAGCAACCCTCTTTTTTGCTGTGTGCCAGACCGACCCAAGCCCCACCGCCCCACCCTCCGCTCCGTGCTCGCTTCGCTGCGCGCGCAGCCACGACCTTGTAGACGGACTAACAGAGGAGATCATAGACAGTCCCTCCAGAGGTCGAGATCAATCTATGCTTCCTGACGTGACTGGTACGTAGAGCGTGCTTATTTTTTCTTGTCCTCTTTTCGACGAGCGAAGTAGTCGTCCGCAATGCCGGGATAGAAGCCAAGATGATGTAATAGCAGGAAGAACCCGATTCCAACGACGAGAACTATCACGACTTGTAGAAGTACGTTAACAAGGAGTGAGATACCTCCCATCCCCGCCCGGGAATACGCGAAAATACCGGCAACGGCCGCCATTGCCAGAATCGAGGCGATCTCCCACTTCCCCAGTCCCATAAATCGCATATCTTAATACTTGTCTGTGAGAGGGAAATACTTTCCCTGTATGCAACATGGAGATTCTATCAAACGAATACTGTAGGCTGGTCTCAGCGATCAATTCCCCGACAATGCACAGGGTGTTTTATATCGTGGCCATCAAAATAATCACATGCCAACAACTGTGGACAACGAGGAAACCGACCGTTCACGCACAGAGTTGGCCGGGCTCGCAGCCTTGGGGCTTGCGTACGTGCTCGCCGGTCTGGGGTTGTTCTACGGACTTGCAATCGACTCAATGCAGGTGTTCACCGCTGCAGTAATCGCGATTTTAGTACTGCTGGCTGTTTCGATGGTCATCATTGTACGGAACGAACCACTTGTTTCCCGCGAGAACGTTGTGATTTCAGTCTGTGTATTCGTAGCGGTGGCCCTCTTCCTCGGATTGAGTACCTTCACTGCTCTTCCGTATACGGTGCTTGTCGGCGTCCTCATTCTCGTCGGCGTAATTATTCCTGGGCTGGTTCTTCAGTATGGGCCGTCAATTGTCAATTGAGATGGCTCACTCAATACCCTGTAACTACCAATTAGAGTGGTCGGTCGATGTTATGGGATGAAAACAGGCGATGGTGAGTTGAGGGAGGCTTATCGTACATAGCGCTCGTTTGATAGGGTCCAACTGTCCGCAGATGCTGCTGTTCGAACCGTTCTCTGTGGCTATACCTCGACGGCTACGCTGACTGCGTCTCTGCACGAGATTTCCGGTACAAATAGACGAGCAGCCCCGGTACTCCCAGGAACCCATACGTGACCCCGCGAAGTTGCGGCGAGGACAATCCTCGTTTCACCGAATCCCGGTACACATAGTACCCGACCGTCGGCCAGAAAATCAAAAGATACAGTCCCATACGAACGAGGAGGCCGTTGTATGCAGTGAGCCAATCCATTCTCACACTGTCGACTGTTGTCGCCGAGCAACACGCCAGATCAGGACCCCGAACCCGACAGCGACAGCGTAGCCGAGGATGATGAGTGGGCCACGTCCGTTCACGAGCACGTCGTAGAGCACGACGAATCCACCGAGCACACTCCCGACAATCAACCAGAGGAGCTGGCTGCCTTCGGTCTTCGCTTTTAACTCCAAGCCAGTCGCGAGACGGATCCCAACCATTAGGGCTGCCAGCACCGCAGCCGTGAGGAGAGGTAATCCCAGCGCGGTGAGTGCTGATGCCGCAAGCACATCCGTCGACGTGAGAATAAGCGACCAGCCAAACAGGCCGATGGCCAGCCAGACGACGCTCCGCCAGAGCTCCTCGTTGATGATTTCGCGCGTATCGGGTTTCATAACGGGAAAACTACGACTTGGGCACCAATAAATGTAGTCTGGTTGGGATTCAGACATCCCGGTCGAGGAGGAGCCAGGGCGACGCGCCCCTTTTTTGCTGGTGTGTAGCGGTCACCGCCACCTCCCACCACCTCCACGGTCCGGGCTGCTCACGGCGCTGCGCGCCGTTGCGCGGCCGGGCTTTCGCCACCGCAGTCCATCGGAGTCAGCGCCGTCCCGTGTGGTGTGTATTTGCCCCGTGATGGGTGAGGGGCATTCCGAGAGCGCGATTCGCGTGCGTCCCCTCGTGTGTATTCATGGCAACCAGAGACATCTACGAGACGGCGTTCGACGAAGACGTCCAGACCGACACGGAGTCGAATCAGTGTCCCGAGTGCGATGGCCGGGTCACCACCAACGCGGTCGAAACCGTCTGCGAGGACTGTGGCCTCGTCGTCGACGAGCAGCGAATCGACCACGGGCCGGAGTGGCGAGGATTCGACGAAGACGAGCGCGAGCGCACAGGCGCTCCGTTGACGGCGGCGCGGCACGATCGTGGGTTGTCGACGAAGATCGGCCGCGGGACCGATGCAAACGGGAACGAACTCTCAGGACAGAAGCGACGGCGGCTCGCTCGGATGCGCCGTGAACAGACGCGTGGGCGGTTTCAGTCGAAAGCCGAACGCAACCTTGCACACGGGCTTAGTGAAGTCCGCCGGATCAGTAGTGCGCTCGAACTATCCGAGACGATCCGTGACCAGGCCTGCCAGCTATTCCGCAGCGCTCAGAACGAGGACCTCCTGCAGGGCCGGTCGATCGAGGCGATGGCCGCCGCGAGCGTCTACGGCGCGTGTCGGTGTAACGGGCGACCACGAACGCTCGTCGACATTACCGATGCAGCGCGCGTCGAGCAATCGCGGGTGACGAACGCATACACGACGCTGAATACGGAACTTGGCCTGCCAGCCCAGCCCGTGACGCCCAGCGCGTTCGTTCCGCGGTTGGCCTCGGAGCTCGACGTCTCCGATCAGATCCGGCAGCGGGCTCGGCAGTTGGCGGAAGCATCCGAATCGACCGGAGCAACCACGGGGGTTCGACCATCCGGGTTCGCTGCAGCCTGTCTGTACAAGGCCGGACGCGAAGACGGACGGTGGCTCACCCAGTCGGACGTCGCTGACGTTGCGAACGTCTCGGTGGTCACCGTGCGGACCCACCGCGACGCGCTGGACGAACTGGCTGTCTAACGCCCACACTGCTGATTTTCGATTGTATGTCTGTAGGCTGATTGATGTGAG
This sequence comes from Halorarius litoreus, assembly GCF_024362405.1. GTDB lineage: Archaea > Halobacteriota > Halobacteria > Halobacteriales > Haloarculaceae > Halorarius > Halorarius litoreus. The sequence continues at coordinate 127,794 of NZ_CP101455.1, forward strand.
AGCCATTGTTTAAACCCGAAGACGAAGCATGATACGGCCAGATCACTCTATGACCGACCAGTACGCCGACTACGAAGCCCTCCGACCGCTCGGCGAAGCGACCCACGTTCCCGACAACCAGCTCACCAGTGGTGGTAAGCCCCGGCGACAGCGATCTGGGAGCGTCGACGCAGGCTATCCAGACGACCCGACAGAAGGTGAGACCGAGTGCGATTCCTGTGGAGCGTCGATCCCCGCTGGCCAGTCGAAGTGCCGGTTCTGTCTCACGAACCATCTCGAAGCAGCCGACGATCAGGACACATCGACTGCCGAACAGACTCTCCTCCATATCATCCACATAGTCGTTGAGGCGTCGACGTTCTACGGCGCCGTCGGGAAGGGATCTGCTGCGGCCACCCTCCTCGCGAAGGCAGACGATGACCCAGTAGTCGATGACTGCAAGCTAATCTATGATCTCGACGAGGAACCGGCCCCACGGCTTGTCGATCAGTGGCCCTCGCTCCCCTCGGCGACACGGGTCACGTCTGAATGTGGTAATCAGCTGCTCGCGGCTGCTCGTGAGCGGACGGCGTGGACAGAGACGACGCAGTCCTGTCACGACGGCGAGCACACGACGTTCCTCTACGAGGAAACCGGGAGTGGGGTTCACTCCGAAGATCGTCTTGCAAGCCTACGTGAGGACGCAGACGGCGACCTCTGGCTGGTGCCAGCGATTGCGGTCCAGGAATCCGTTGACAAGACCGATACCGAACAGCCACGACGCGAGCGCCCGAAGAGAACTCACCTCGAGTGTCGGGAGTGTGATCGGAAGACTAAGCATCGATTCCGCGAGTTCGAGGCTGTCCCCGATGACGAGTGGACCGGGCAGCCAATGTGGGGCTGTCAGCGGTGCGGCACGCCACGCTACGGGCCCGAACCCGAAGCCGATCAGTAAAGACGACGTCAAATTAACCAACAATTCTGGTGTCGGCTCGGAGTTGTTGGTTAACAGAAGCCAGCTCGCGACCACCCGACGATACCACACCTGCTGACTGCCCGCCGGTGTTTTTCGGCGCCGAGAATTGGCGGAGGCGCACACATGGATCCACGAGACACCCCCGGCTATCGACTCCACCGCGCGCTCAGTAGCCTCACCAGTATCGACAGCGACCAATTGGAGCCCGCTGATCGAGAGCGAATTAGCACCGCGACGACGCTCCTCGAGCAGGTGGATGTTCTCACCCAACCGAATACGACGAGGGACGGTGACATCAACAGAGAATCCTGACAGCTCGACGCATCGGCAGCGCAACGTCATGTGGCCGTCACAGCGTGAGCAGTTGCTCGCCCCCTGAAAGGGTGCGGGGGCGCGAGACAGCTCCCGAGAACAATCCATGGCAACACTCCAAGCCGCAACGACATCGACCGGCGCGCTCGTATCGGATCCACAGGCCGTCCGCGAGCTCTGTGAGAACCACTGCTTCGGGACGCTCAACTGGGAGGTGGACGACGACGGCGAACTGATCATCTGGGGCTACGACAGCTTCGAAGTGTACGAAGTTCGTGAGAACGGACTTCCTGACTACGACGGTGGCATCGTCACCCACGAGTTCCTCCGGTCGCTTGCGGAGTATCTCGAACCGAACGAAAAATTCGACATTCAGACAGCCGGATTTACCAAGTGCCGATTTCCCGTGCTGGCGAAACGTTACGTCGTCCGCGACGGTGAGGTGCTGTACGCGGACCTCAGTTCCCCCGACCCGATCGACGAGTAGCGTTGTTCGTCCCCCGGGAGGGGTGCGGGGCGATCCAGTCGTGGGTCGTCCTGCAAGGAGATTGTTCAATGGGCCACCGCGCACTCGTTGCGTACGAACGCACAGACGGACAGTACACGCTCCACTACTCTCATTGGGGTGCATCAAATCTGAAGCTCAAGCACCGAATCTCGGCTGAGTCGCCGTTCGGTGGCGAAGACACCGACTCCAAGTGGGCGAAACAGCTGCTGGCGGAGTTAGCCGATGGCCTCGAGGCAGATGCGGTCGACGGCTACCTCGCCGGCGAAGACCGACCGTCGACGGTCGTCGAGCCGAAGCCTCGCGCCACCGGGCTCACGCTCGAGGAGATTATCGCTGACCATCTCGACTACCTCCACCATGAGGCGTTTTACGTGGTGTCGACGACGTTCGAGGTGACCGCCTATCGGACGCTGTGGTTCGGCCTGCAGTACGACTCGGAGACAGTCGAACAGGGGGAGACGGTCGGGAACGGCGCGCTCGCGACGGTGCGCTGGTACGCCGGCGAGCCGGTCGGCGACGGCCACCTGCAGGGACAGTTCGCGGCCCTCAAAGACGTCGTCGGCGACATGCTCGACAAAGGCGTCTTCACGCCGTCGACGGCGAGACAGTACCTGAAACGGAAGCTGGCCGCGCGAGTCGGAGACCGACAGGAGTTCCTCATTCCGACCGGAGAATCACCCTTCGAGACAGCGGGTCTCGGCAAGCCGTAACACCAATTCCTTAGTGGATATCGGGGGACGTCTAAGTATGTCAAATCAGTCTGAAGATGACGTTCGTGTTTGGCTTGTCGAACGGACGTACTCCGATGACGAGCAGAACCTGATCATCCTCACCTACGCAACACCCGATGGAGAACAGTACTATCGGAAGGAACGCGCACTCACGTCCTTCACCGACGTCCGAAATACGACAGCAGCAGTCGATGCTGAACCCGGCAATCTTGGCATGGTCGATGACCCCGACCTCCAAGAGCAATACGCGGCCGAAGCACAGCGAATGCAGGAAGTTCACGACCCTGACGACGTAATCTGAGGTCTACTGGTCGACAACGCTGCAGGCCATGGGTTATGTCGTAGCAGGCCGTACACAGGATATGCGCGAACTCATCTTCGCACTCGAATACGAGCCGGGCTGTAATCGGGTGGCTGACGCTCTCGCCGACCACTCCGACGCCCGCGTCCGCTCGCTCTCGCTGCACGCCACTGCCGAACGTCTCTGGCGGGTCGACCATGCTACCGGAACTCCTGAGGCGCTCGACGCTATCGAGGACGCCTTTCTCACCGGCGACTACTACGCCGACTGTCTGGCGACTGAGGACTGCAACGCCACACAGACCACCCGCGTCCTCGACCGCACGGACGACGCGCTCGTCCTCTACTCAGATTGGGAGCGCACTCCGACCTGCGCCTCAGTCCCCCACATCGCTCGCGACCATCTCGGCGACGGCGTGCTGTTCGAGACTCGTCACGAGGGCCGCCACTACACGTGGCGACTCATCCACTCCGGTGAGGGCGACGTGGCGGCGTTCTTCGACGCTCTCAAAGTCGCCGTCGGGGAGTGCGCCCAGATGGAGATGCTCCGCACAGCGGACACAACATCAGCTAGGGGAAGCGACGGAACACCGAGTGGATTGCCTCCAGCCCAAGAGGCTGCTCTCCAGGCCGCCGTCGAACACGGCTACTACGAATCACCCCGCGAGGTCGATGTTGGAGAACTCGCAGAGCATCTCGACGTGCCACGGTCAACACTCACCTACCGACTCCGTCGGGCGGAAGAACATTTGGCGAAGCAACATGTCGCCGGCGAGCGGGTCACGGAAGAACAGCTGGCATCCCACTGAGGGGTAAAGTTGGAATATTCCAACAAAGGCATATCGAACTCCCGCTCCTACCGTGACGTGATGACAGAGAATCCGGACGCAGCAGGAGGAACGAGCGGCGGCGGACAGCGACGTGAGCTGACCGCCCGCCTCGCCGTTCCCGAGATGGACTGTCCCTCTTGCGCCCAAAAGGTGGACAAGAGCCTCCAGCGTGTCGACGGCATTACTGACGCCACGCTCCAGCCGACCACCGGCACGGCCAACGTCACGTACGACCCTGATCGGACTAGCGAAGCCGACGTAATCAAGGCGATTGAAGGCGCCGGCTACGAGGTCGTCGGGGGCTCGGACGCTGAGGGCGATGATGAGGACAACCAGGCGACCGACGGCGTCGACATCGCGCCACCATCGGAGGTCTGGACGAGTCCTCGCGCGAAGAAGACGTGGCTCGGCGCGGCGTTCGTCACGCTCGGCCTCCTCTTCGAATTCCTCCTCACCGGACAGAACGTCACGGTGGCGAGCGTCCTCGAGTACCCGCTCCACATCGCAGATGTCCTGTTCCTCGGCGCCGTCGCGGCCAGTGGCATCCCGGTCGTCCGTAGCGGGTACTACTCCGCGAAGAACCGAAGCCTCGACATCGACCTGCTGATGGGGACGGCGATCATCGCGGCGACCGGTATCGGCTACTTCGTCGAGGCGGCGACGCTGGCCGTCCTGTTCAGCATCGCCGAGCTGCTCGAGGACTACGCGATGGACAGGGCACGGGACTCCCTGCGCGAGCTGATGGAACTCTCGCCCGACGAGGCGACCGTCCTTCGCGACGGTGAGGAAGTGACCGTTCCCGCCGAGGAGGTCGACGTTGGCGAGACCGTGGTCGTCCGCCCCGGTGACAAGATTCCGTTGGACGGCACGGTCATCGACGGCGAGAGTGCAGTCGACCAGTCGCCGATCACGGGCGAGAGCGTCCCCGTCGACAAGGCTGCCGGTGACGAGGTCTACGCTGGCGCGATCAACGAGGAGGGGTACCTCGAGGTAGAGGTCACCTCGACCGCTGGCGATTCGACGCTCTCGCGCATCATCGAGATGGTCCAGGGCGCACAGGCGAAGAAGACCGAGTCTGAGCAGTTCGTCGACCGCTTCTCCGGCTACTACACACCCCTCGTCGTCGTGCTGGCAATCCTGACCGCCGCTATCCCGCCGCTGGTTATCGCCGACCCCATCTCGGTGGACGTGGCCGGGTACGGGTTCACTTTCGCGAGCGACTGGCAGACCTGGTTCATCCGCGGGCTCACCCTGCTGGTAATCGCCTGCCCGTGTGCGTTCGTCATCTCCACACCCGTCTCGGTGGTGTCGGGCATCACCAGCGCCGCGAAGAACGGCGTCCTGATCAAGGGCGGCAACTACCTCGAAGCGATGGGCGAAGTCGATGCCGTCGCGCTCGACAAGACGGGGACGCTCACGAAGGGCGAACTCGCCGTCACCGACGTCGTCCCGGTCGGCGACACCACGGAGGCCGATCTGCTCCGTCGCGCCGCCGGGCTGGAGCGGCGCAGTGAGCACCCCATCGCTGCGGCGATTCTCGCCCGTGCTGAGGAGGCGGGCGTGGGTAACTTGCCCGACCCGACTGGCTTCGAGAGCCTCACGGGGAAGGGCATCCGGGGCGAGATCGACGGCGAGACGTACTATGCGGGCAAGCCCGCGCTCTTCGAGGAGCTGGGCTTCGATCTCTCTCGGGCACGCCGCGAGACGGACGGCGGCGTCGCGGCGGAAGAGGCGGCCGAGGCCGACGACGGGGCATTCGCCGAGGACGCGCTCGCCGCACTGGAGCGGGAGGGCAAGACGGTCGTTATCGTCGGGACGGAGTCGGAACTGCTGGGTGCGATCGCCATCGCCGACGAGGTACGCCCGGCCTCGAAGCGGGCTGTCGAACGCCTGCACGAGCTGGGCGTTGAGCGCGTGGTGATGCTGACCGGCGACAACGAGGGCACCGCCCGCGCCATCGCCGAGCAGGTCGGTGTCGATGAGTATCGCGCCGAACTCCTACCCGACGAGAAGGTCGACGCGGTCGAAGAGTTACAGGCGGAGTACGGGGAGGTCGCGATGGTCGGCGACGGCATCAATGACGCCCCCGCGCTCGCCACTGCGGAGGTCGGCATCGCGATGGGCGCGGCGGGCACCGACACCGCCCTCGAAACGGCTGATATTGCGTTGATGGGCGACGACATCGGGAAACTCCCGTACTTGTACGACCTGTCGCATACGGCCAACGGCGTGATCCGGCAGAACATCTGGGCCAGCCTCGGCGTGAAGCTCCTGCTCGCGCTAGGCGTGCCGCTGGGCCTGGTCAGCGTTGCGCTGGCAGTCGTTGTCGGAGATATGGGGATGAGCCTCGGCGTCACCGGGAACGCGATGCGGTTGTCACGAATCGAGCCCGATCGAATCATCGACGCCTGATTCTGCGGCGGAAAAGGCGGCAGGGCGCTCTTCTTTCGGGACTTACCTCCGCTACATCGAGACAAGTTGTGGTTTGTCTGGGGCAGAAAGGACTGAGCCCCACCGTAGGCTCGTGATTTGATGCCCGAGAAACCAGACGACGATCCATTCCACGATTGCGAGTTAGATCCCGACGCGGTCCTCGGGACACGAACCTTCCACGATGTCCTGTTCACCGACGATACCGAGACGCCGGTAAACCTGCTCACCGGCGAGACACCGGCACATTCGCAAGCGACCGTCGAGGAAGCGAAGGCGTTCGCTGCGAGTATCGACACGGACACACCACAAATCGCGCTCCCGGCCTCTGTCGAGACGCAGGTCGAGACTCAGAGCAAGCCCTACACCTCAGCTGCGTTCTTCCATTTCAAGGCGACGGGGACACTCGAACGACACCGTGCCTACCACGCCGCGTACGACTCGGATGCGTTCACCGTCGACTTCGAGGCCGACTACGAATCGGGCGATCTAACCATCACAGTCGACCGAGCGAACGAGTCCTAAGAATCGACCGCTAGATCAGGTTTTTCGAGCGCCGGCGATGGGTGCCGGCGCAGCAGGAGCGAGCGAGCAACGACTCCCGGTGCGTCGGCGCTTCGAGGTGTTCGAGATGCACATGGTGATTTACGCACTGGTAGAAGAATCGACGCACGACGACGCGCTGGCCACCGGAAAGACGGTGTTCGACCGCCTGGTCGGCGCGGACCCACACGCCGGCGCCGCCTTCGACTACCACGTGACGTTCGATGAGGAGGACACGTCCGTTGCGGGAAAGGCGCGATGGGGTGAGTTGCCGACTGCAGCCCCCGTCGACTCCGATGCCGGCCAAGACCTGCTTGAGCGTGGCTGGGAGGCGACGAAAGAGGAGTTCGAGCGCAATCTCGAACGGGTGAGGGAAGCACTTGACGAACTTTCCGATGAGGAGATCATGCGCGACGAAGAGCTCGCTCGGCACGCCTTCCACCAGGTCGGCGCCTACGACGGGCCAACGATCTTCCTGTACAACGAATATGCGAACGGGATCCGTCACCGTGAGCAGCTGGATCGAGTGCTGGAGGAGAGCGAGGAGCTCTGGATCGTGCCCGCTGACGTCCACTTCTAACAGATGTCCCGGATCACAAATTGGAAGCGCGAGAGCCGCACGCCCACACTCGCATACCGGAATACCGAGACCGGAGCTCGGGCGGTCTTACACCGAGCACCGGACTCGTACCGCTACAAGTGGCGTGGCGTAATCCTCGTCGACGGCTACCCAGTGTGGTCGCGGGGGTACGAGACGAAAGACGCGAAATCGTTCCGTGATGAGCTCCGGGAACGGTCAGCGCCCGAACTGAGTTGTCCCGAGTGTCCGAACAGCGACGTGGCAATCGGCGGAAAAACGGCTGACGGCGCGAAGGTTCAGCGCTGGTTTGAGTGTCGGAGCTGTGGGTACGAAGCATCCTCGAGAATCGTGTACGGCGCCGAGCGCTGATTGATTGGTGCGGATCTACGGTGACGTTTATTTTGGGCCGGAATGGGTGGCCCGTCTCAATCGGGCCAGATCCACAGATGAGTCTGGAAGTCATCGACCGCCACAGCGAAGCACTGTTCGAGTTCCTCTGGTGTCCCGTCTGCGGGCACGAGGTATTCAGTCACATTCCCTTCGAAGGAGTGTTCTGCAAGAACTGCAACACGCAGGTCGAACTCCAAGAATCCCGAGAGACGCGCGGCTACGAGGAGGCCGTCCTCGCCTGCTTCGACACCCACTCAACGTGGAACCTCCACGTCGACGAGAAGCTCCGTCGCGACCTACCCGATGGGTCGGCACGGGTGAAGATCCTCGGCGCACCGGGTGCCTACGAGGTCGACTGGTGGAGTCCAGCACCCGGCGATGACTGGCAGCCGGTCGAGCGTGGTGAATTCGATGAGGTCGACGAACCAGCCGATATCTCCCATCTCGCGTAGGGGCAAGCAGTTCCTGTGGCTGTTTTTCGCCCCCTGAGGGGTGCGGGGGTGCTCGAACGAGTAGCTCCCGAACAGACCGATGAGTAGACCTAGCGACACACACTCGATTGAACAGACACACCCAGCGAGCGACTGCGACATCGCCTACGTCGGGTATCGGCAGAGCGGGCAGGCTATCGTTGAGAAACGTCCCGGCCAAGAACGGCTCACGCCAGAGCGGAGTCTCGCGCTGGTGAACCACAGTCCCTCGGGATTTGAATGGGGATATGGTGGGAGTGGTCCAGCGCAACTCGCGCTCGCACTCCTCCTCGATTACACGGATGACGAAGCGTTCGCTCTCGACCACTACCAGGCATTCAAAACCGAGGTCGTGAGCCAGCTGGACTGCGCTGGGTCTGGTGAACGCTGGCGACTCACGGGACCCGAAATCGACGCAGTCCTTCACGAAACACCCGGCGAGCCGGCCGCACCGTCCATCTGAACTAATCACCGAGAGTAACCATGTCAGAACACACCCCACCATCTCGTGCAGATGACGAATCGGCTGAATCGAATGAACAGACGACACGAACGGAGTATGTCGAACGCAGTGACGTCGGCGTCTCCCTCACCGTGAAACTCAAACGTGGAACCGGTACCAGGGATCAGGACGAGGTAATCGCGAAAGCGAAAGGCAAGACCCTCGAAGACGCTCGCGAGGACATGGAAATCCTTCGGGAGTACATCCACGATCTCGCGGAGGACGCCCGCCAGATCCAACCCGAGGAAGAAGACGGGTAACGGCGAGGGCTGTTTTTTGTCGCCTCAGCAGTAGTAGAGGCGATCATCAGTGAGTGATTCAGATGGTCAAACAACAGACACAAGCGATCTTTCGCCAGAACAACGGCTCGAACCCCCGAATACGCGGCTCATCAACGCTGGTATCGTGACGATCAACGATATGGAGATGCTGCGAGCCTGCGTCGCCTACGAGAACGCGAATCAGCAACGGGTCCAAATCCTCCGCCGGCTTGAACAGCGGGCCAGCGAACTCCGCGCACAAGACGATTGACCCAACGCCCGGAGGTGTCTGTCGGAGCCTCGGTGGGTGGAGGCTCAATCCAGATGAGCGATCGACCAGAGATCGAGATTCAACGACAGACCGCATTCGGTGACGATGGTCAACTCGAAGTAACCGAAACAAGCGTCGAGACCTCGCTTGAGGACTTCGGCGCTGACGTGGATCATCGTGACCGGGATTCGCGTCTTGATCACCCCGAGGCGAGTGAGTTCGGCGTCGACGATCGACCCGAAGTTGAGCAAACATCCGAGGGAGATCAGTCAACACTCTTCGCTGATACGGACGAGGATCAGCAGACCCTCACTGGCGACGATGCAGCCGCTCGCTGTCTCTTCGAAGAATAGACTTGCCTCTATCGATTGATTGTCTGATGAATTGTTGTAGTCTGGACTATAATAGTCTGAATTCTAATTTTGAAGCGACGCTGAGGGCCTAATAGCCGGTTGTAGTTTTTCGACCCCCAGCAGGGGTGCGGGGAATCCGAACGCCCGCATGCAACCGATGGAGACGAATTCGACTACCGATCCACGAGCAGTCGTACAGGATGCGAGTGAGCGATGGCAGGCGAGTGCAGACTGCGTTGAGTACGTCGGAATGCGTGTCGACGGAACGCCAGTGGTCCTGAACCTCACCGCACACGAACGCCTCTCCCCAAATCGAAGTCTCGGTCTCGTGCGGCATAGCCCGACGGGATTCGACTGGGGCTATACGGGAAGCGGACCGGCACAGCTCGCCTGTGCGCTCCTCCTCGATTACACCGACAACGAAACTGTCGCCCAGCAACACTACATCCAGTTCCGCGATGACGTGGTGAGCCAACTGGAGTGCAGTGGACCAGCCAATTGCTGGCATCTCACCGGGGATGATATCGAGGCGGCACTCACTGAATTCGAAGAGGACCGAGCACTCACGCCAGATGGTGGGACGCCGTCATCGTCACTACCGGCGAATTGGAATGCGGTGAGCCGGACAGATCGGACAGTCTTTCAACGCCGGGATATCGACCACTACGTCGTCCTCGCCGAAGGGAGCGAGGAGTGGTTAATCATACTCTGCGCGCAGGGTGACCGAGCGTATCCCGCCCCGCTTGACCATCGAACACTTCCGGTCGAGAACGACCCTGCCTCAACCGTTCAGGAACTCGTCACTGAGAGTAACGACCTCGTCGAGCCAGAGGAGGACACCTGATGGAGAAATTCCGACTTTCGCGGGCAACGTACCAGCTCATTGAACGCGCCGTCACGGTGCTGGAGTGCATCGGCCGAGAACTCGAGCGATACAACGACCGGCATGAGCGAACAGCTGGGAAAGACACAGACGAGACAAATCCCGGCGAATCATGACTGGCGAAGCGACGCTTGACGACTTCGAGACCGAGAATTCGGCCGGGGAGTCCCGGTCGCTCACGCTGGAAGAGCGACTCCTCACCCCCATTTCCCCGTCCATCGGTCTGCGGGTGATTGCCGGGCGCGGCGATCCGCTCTATCTCCAAAATCGGGGAACAGAACGGTATCTCTTCCGCGACGATCACGACCGGTGGTTCATCCTTCAACCCTCGGCGAAGGACTCAGAAGAGGCGTTCGTCCGCTGGGTGTATCTCCCGGCGGACAAGCCCGACCGGCTGGCGCAATCGGCGCTTCGTCGACGGACAGTGATCGGCTATGACTACGTTCAGCGGTCGCCCGCACCAGATCCAGTCAGGTCGACGGTGACGGCAATGTTCGTCACGGAACGCTGGCCCGAGACCGCCTACGAATGTGGGTCGTGTGAGGCGCTGTTCGACACGGCACGAGAGCACGCCCTCCATTGCTGGGACACACATCCGTGGGTACCGAATCCGGAGCAGGTGCGCCGACGGCGTCAGCCTGACGAGTGAGTTCGGGAGTCGAAGCCAGGTATCGGGACCGTTTAGCTGGTTAACCAACAAGGCTGGATTTCTGGGTAGGATGTTGGTTAGGGGTTGTTTTTTGCGCCCGTGAGAGGGGCGCAGGGCGCGTGATGAGAGCGCCGTCGCGGGTGACGAATTCGATTTCGAGGTGACTGCAATGAAAGACCCAGAATCCAGAACCGTGTTTGCTGGCGTCGACGGACGAACCGATACAGAACTACCTGACTGGTACCGCCGGAAGAATACGGTCGACGAACCGAAGTCCTTCGCCGAGACGATTCGTGACCTTCCGCAGGCCGTCGAGACGACAGTCGCATACCGGAATCCCTACTCCGACGAGTGGGTCGAAACGGATCGCTTCAACGCCCTGGTCGAGCCGACGAGAGCGCGCGACCACGCGACAGACGATGAGCCCGACGCAGACCCACTATTTCACGTTCCCACGGACAGTTACGCGATTATCAATCCGGTCGACGTGTACAGGCCCTTGGAGGAGGTCCTTCGCGAGGAGACCATCGATGGGACGCCGCTGGGCGAGGTGATGTTCGGCGAGATCCGGCGCTACCGGGGCGGCGGCGAAGTCCATATGGACATCATGTTCGATGGCCTCGAGGTGCGCCTCCCCGGCCGGTCGGATCCGATCACAATGGGCGTCACGTCGGGCTACGACTTCTTCGGCGAGCACGCCGTCTACGTGGAGGGCTTCGCTCAGGACGGCTACTGTTCGAACACGATGCGCTCGCTCACCGACAAGGAGGTCATCAAGCACGTCGGCGACGTACGGAACTTCCGAACCTGGTGGGAGGAGATCCTTGCACAGGTCGAACTCGTCGCCGACGACCTCTTCGAATTCATCCGTGACGCCCAGGACATCGACCTCGACTTCTCCGAGCTCCCGTTCACCGTCACCGAGTTTTACAGCCTGCTAGGATTCCCGGACTATCTCGCAGAGCGTGCTGCCGAAGATGCCGAGGCGAACGCAGCGTCGCCGTTCGAGATCGATATGTGGACACTGCACTCCGGCGCGACATACGCGCTCACCCACTTCTTCCAAGGCAAAGAGGGTGCGTCGCTGGACGGCTACGTTCGCACGGCCAACGACATCCTGTTCAACCCGGAGGGCACCATCGAGCGCGTCAAACGAGCCTACGAGGAGCAGTTGGAAGCGGATGGCGATGATGGGTCGCAGGCGTCGCTTGCCGGTGAGCGGGCGCTCGCGTGCATCGAGCGCGTCAACGATGATCTGCAGGAGAAGGTCGACCAGTTCGAGGAGCGTGAGGATGCGCTCCGTGAGCGGTTCCAAGATGCGATGAGCTGATTGTCGGAGTGGCGTTCACTGAAACGATCCTCAAATAGTAGTTTATGTGAGAGGTTCCGGTTCCTCGTTATATTCGACTACTAATTCGACATCCTCAGGACCGAGTTCATCACGTTCCGCTTCCAGCGTATCAAGAGCGTCTTTGACCGGGAAGAAATCCGGCTTCTCAAGTGCATCTTCTGTCGCCCAGGCGTATCGAATCGTTTGCTCGGAATCGATAAGGAACACGGCACGCTGCGGGACGCGCTCGTGGTTCTCCCATTCGTCATAACAGACATCATACAACTCGGCAACCCGCCCGGAGCTATCACTAAGTAACGGGAAATTGAGGCCGTATTCCTCGGCGAATGCTCGGTGGGCGTAGACGCTGTCACCAGAAATTGCCCAGACATCGAGCGCCGGCGTCAGCTGAAACCACTCTGCATCGCGAATCGCACACAGTTCGTTTGTACAAACAGGACTGAAATCAAACGGGTAAAATACCAGCAACGCAGCCCGATCATTGGCTGTTGTCTCATCCAAGCTGTACTCGGTTTGTTCTCCGTCACGGAGACCTGGAAGAGTAAATGACGGTGCAGACGCTCCCTCGTTTATCATGCGCCACAGTAGCACACGAAGAAAGGATAGTCTTTGGGTTAACACCCCCACCTGAATGGAGGAGCTTCAGATGTGGGATGTAATTCACTGGAGTCCGTACGTCAGGAGTTCGCCGTCGCCCACTCAAGAAGCGGTTCTAATCTCGAACGAATCTCATCCCCCTCGTCAGTTAGCGCGTATTCGACGCGTGGCGGAATTTCGTTGTACTGCATCCGTGAGACGAGTCCTGCCTCCTCGAACTCGTCGAGGCGTTTCGAGATCGTCGACGTGCTCGCAGTCGGAAGATGATCTTCGATTTCCGCGAATCGCAGTGAGTCGTGTGCGCCGATGATGCTGACGAGTTGCATCGCGTATTTCCGGCTCAACGTGTCGATAACTCCTGTGAGCGGGCAGTAGCACGTCCCCTCGACATCGCACGCTGGCGCCGGTGAAGTAGTATCTGCCATAGCTTCGTAGCCTCCAACCTACTCCATCGCTTCGGACTCTGGAGTATAAGAACTTCCCGTTGTAAAGCATCAATATAGATGACTCACACCTCCGACTATGATCTCGTGATTCTCGGTGGGGGCGCCGCAGCTTTCGCCGCGATCACTGAAGCGAGCCGACGGGACCTCTCGACGGCGATGGTGAACACCGGCCTGCCCATCGGCGGGACGTGCGTGAACGTCGGCTGTGTCCCGAGTAAGCATCTGCTCGCCGTCGCCGAGAGCGGCGCTGCAGCGTCGGAGAACCCCTTCGACGCCGTCACATATCCCGAAGAGCCGACTGTCGACTGGGTCGACGCCCTCGACGGCACCAACGAACTCGTCGAGCGGTTCCGGCAGGAGAACTACGTCGACGTCGCCGAGCACTTCGAGACCGACATCTACGAGGGCTACGGCCAGCTGGTGGACGACACGACCATTGAGGTTGTCGACGGCGCCGACGAGGGCGCGCACATTACTGGGAAGAAGGCGCTCGTCGCGACTGGAAGTTCACCGTGGGCACCGCCCATCGACGGCCTCAACGGCGTCGACTACTACACGAGCGAGACCATCCTCGAGGAGCGCGACCTCCCCGAGAGCATCGTGATGCTCGGCGGCGGGTACATCGCGCTCGAATGGGGCCAGATCCTCCACCGCGTCGGCGTCGACGTAACCATCCTCCAGCGCTCCGACCGCGTCCTCTCGAGTATGGAGGGGCAACTCGGCCGCGAGATGCAGCGTGCATTCGAGGAGGAGGGCATCGAAGTGATCACCGGCAACGACTTCCGCCGCGTCCGCACGCTAGCAGCCGATGGCGGCGCCGAAGCGATCCAGTCAGGCATCGCCGTCGAAACGACCGTCGACGGAGCCGAGCGAACGGTCACCGGCGACGCGCTGTTCGTTGCGACCGGTGTCCAGTCGAATAGCGAGGGCATCGGCCTCGAAACGGTGGGGGTCGAAACGAACCCCGATAGAACGATTCGTGTCGACGAACACTTCCAGACGACGAATCCCGACATCTACGCAGCGGGCGACGTGATCGGCGAGCCCGAACTGGAGACGGTCGCCGCCAAGGAGGGCAATCACGCCGTCAAGAACGCCTTCGGGGACGAGGGCGTCAGCATCGACTACGATGCAGTCCCCGCAGTCGTGTTCACCAGCCCGGAAGTCGCAGCCGTCGGGACGACAGAACGCGAGTATATGGACGAGCACGGCACCTGTTCCTGTCGGACTGTCCAGATGGAGGATGTGCCGCGGGCAAAAGCCGTCAAGAATACGGATGGGCTCGTCCAGGTCGTCAAACACCACGAGACCGACGAGATCGTCGGCGTCCACATGGTCGGCCCCCGTGCCGCCGACATGATCATGGAAGCGACGCTAGCGGTGAAGTTCGGCCTCACTGTCGACGACATCATCGACACCGTCCACCCGTTCCCGACGTTCAGCGAGGCGTTCAAACACGCCTGCCAGGCGTTCCGACGGGACACGTCGACGATGAGCTGCTGTATCGAATAAATCTCACTCCGGGTCGGCCGGCGCAGTACTGCGGAGGAGCATCGTCTTCACGCGACCGACACCATCGAAATCACGGAGCCGATACACGAGTTCCCGCACCCGCGCCGCATCGCCATGACAGAAGACGGTCTCTAAACACCACTCGCCCTGGTGGGTATGGCTCATCGTCTCGATGACGTCCTGAAACTGGTGCTGGGCAGCATGGAGGTCGTGAATCACCTCGTAGTGCTGGTAATCGAACGCCAGTACAGCGACGACCTCACCCGAAACCTCTTCGAGTTGTGAGTGCCCCTCGATGTATTCCTGCATCGCTTCACGAATCGCCCGCGAGCGGGAGTCCAACCCCTCAGCCTGCCACGTCTCATCGAACTCCTCGAGAATGTCCTCAGACACGTTCAAGCTCGTGCGCATACTCCCCAATTGATCCCCTACTGTCTTGACACCTCGATTATTACGGAACTCCCGTTTCAGTCTTAACAACCGCTATACGGCGCAGGGATAGAGAGATAGATGAATGCTCCACGGCGAGGCGTTACCAGTATTGGTCGGCGCGATTGCGCTCGGATTTGTGCACGGCATCGAGCCCGGACACGGATGGCCGGTCGCCGCGAGCTATGCGCTCGATCAATCGAACAAGTGGCTCTACGGCCTCGCCGCCAGCTCGCTGATCGGCATCGGCCACCTCATTAGCAGTCTGGCGATGGTCGGCGTGTTCTTCTACGCGAAATCCTACTTTCAGCTGACCCAAGTGAACGAGCCGATCTCGATTCTTGGCGGCATCTCCATCGGCGGCCCAGTGAGTATCGTCGCAGGCGTCTTACTCATCGGACTCGGGATTCGAGAGTACACACACGGCCATTCCCACCAGCACAAACACGACCACGGACACCATCACGATGAGCATACTGAAGAGCAGTCGGGCCACCACGACCACGCCACATCACCCACGCACGAGCACTCCTCGGAGGGACTCATTGCACGAGTGAAATCTCGACTCGGAAGAATCGGAAGGCATACCCACGAACATGGGACTGAGCCAGCTACTGACGCCGACCGCGGGCTACTCGGAATCGCCTGGTTCGCATTCGTCCTCGGGTTCGCTCACGAGGAGGAATTCGAGATTATCGGGCTCTGTGCCGGTTCGACGTACTGTCTGGAACTAATGACCGCGTATGCGCTGACGGTTATTGTCGGTATCGTCGGGTTGACAATGTTCCTCATCGCCGGCTACCAGGAGTACGAGGAAACAGTCAAGAAATACACGCCCTATCTGCCGCTGTTCTCAGCGACCGTCCTCATCGTCATGGGACTCGGCTTCATCGCCGGCGTCTTCTGAACCAGCCCGGACGGTCTTCAACGTCCCATTCTCGGTGAGATCAATGAGCGCGTGATTTAGCAGTTCCCGGAGGACGAACTCCTCGTAATGCTGTGTCGCACAGTACTCGCATGGCTTCATCTCTCGTGCCACCGCTTCGATGTCGTCGCCGTGCTCCTCGTAGAGCGTCTCCACGAGCCCTGTTAATTCGGCTGTCGCGGTGTCCTGCGCCCCAGCGAGCGTCTGCTCAGCGTCCTCTGGAAGGTCATACGAGAAAATCCGCGTGTTCGACTTGTAGTACTTTCGCGTCCCCCCACCAGCTTCCTCGAGCCGGGCGATCTCGACCATTCCCGCATCCTTCAGGATGTTCACGTGGTGGCGCACCGTCGTCTCGGCCTTCTCCTCACCGCGACGATGCAGTTCGTCGTGAATCTCCTCGATCGTCATTTCTTCGGCAGCGAGCATATCGAGGATCTTCGCCCGGACGTCGTTCTCCAACGCTTTCGCTTTCTCCGGGGCCGTCGTCACGACTTCACGGATCGGCACGTCGGATTCGAGGAGCGCCATTCTTGTGAGGACGTAGGGGAACGACGATAGTAAGAGTAACGCCACACACTCGACAGCAGTCTTAGTTATTCGATACCGCTATAACTCTAGTCGTAATGGTTATCCACTTCGCTGGGTAACTAGCGACCACGATGGGAACGACACACGAACAATTCAACGTCGGGGGAATGTCCTGCTCCTTCTGTGCCGAGAGTATCAAGAAGGCCTACAGCCGGACCGACGGCGTCGAGGACATCGACGTGAGTCTCGCCCACGAGGAGGTCCTCGTCCGGTACGACGACGATATCCTGAGCGAGGTCGAGGTGAAGGACACGCTCCGGGATCTCGGCTATACCATCCGCGATCCGGACAAAGCGAAGCGATACGAGCAACAGCAGGCCGAACTCACCGACGGCAAGCGCCGCCTCCTCCTCGCCGGCGGCGCATCCATCGTCGTTGCCGCGCTGATGGGCTGGATGATCGTCGTGATGGGACGCTTCGAGTCGGCATCTCTCGTGATGGATCTGATGACGCTAGGACTGGCGCTCGGGACGATGTTCGGGCCTGGGCGCTATATCAAACAGAAAGCCTTCCAGAGCCTTCGCCGGAGGATCCTCAACCAGCACGTCCTCCTAGAGGCAGGCGCGTTCGCAGGGTTACTCGGTGGGTTGCTCGGTCTGTTCGTCTTCCCGAGCTTCCCGACCGTCCACTTCTTCGCCGTCTCCGTGTTCATCACCACCTACCACATCCTCTCGGAGTACACCAGCCTCACCGTGCGGACGCGGGCCTCACAGGCCGTTCAGAGCCTCCTTGACCTCCAGCCGGACACCGCCCGTCGCGTCGACGAGGACGGCAACGTCAAGGAGGTCCCCGTTGACGACCTCGACATCGGTGATCGCGTCCGCGTCAAGCCCGGCGAGAGTATACCCGTCGATGGGACAATCGTCGAGGGTGAATCAACGGTCGACGAGTCGGTCGCCACCGGCGAGTCGATCCCCGAGGAGAAGATCGCCGGCGACAAGGTGATCGGTGGCAGCGTCAACGAGACCGGCACGCTGCTTATCGAGGTGACCGCAATTGGGGAGGACGCGTTCCTCAATCAAGTGGCCCGCGAGATCGAGGAAGCGCGGGCGATGAAGCCCGGCATCATCCAGCTCGCCGACCGCGTGCTCAAGTACTTCGTTCCGGGCGTCCTGACGATTGCCGCGCTCTCGTTCCTCTTCTGGCTGGTCGCACCGCTCGCGTGGGGCGGTGGTCCGAACGTCCAGCGGGGGGCCTTCGCAGCGCTGGCGGTCCTCGTCCTCGGCTATCCGTGTGCGCTTGGGATGGCAACACCGCTCGCCCTGATTCGGGGCGGCGGGAAGGCCGCGACCCGCGGCATCCTGATGCGGTCGGGTGACGCCTTCCAGATCTTCCCCGACGTCGACCACATCGTGCTGGACAAGACCGGCACCATCACCGTCGGCGAACCCACGGTCAGTGACGTCGTTGGATTGGATGACGAGGAGAGCAACGTACTGGCGACGGCGGCCAGCGCGGAGGCATTCTCCGAGCACCCGCTCGCCGATGCGATCCTCGAGGCCGCCGACGAGCAGGGCGTCGAGTACGGGGACCCCGACGCCTTCGATTCCGTGACGGGCAAGGGCGTCCGGGCAACTGTCAATGGCGACAAGGTACTGGTCGGCAAACCGGACTGGCTCAGCGACGAAGGGATCGACCTGTCGAATGGTCGCGAGAACATCGAGCGACTCCAAGCCCGTGGCCTCACCGTCTCCGGGGTCATCCGTGACGGTGACCTGATCGGCCTGGTCGGTATCGGAGACGAGGTCAAGAGCGACGCCGCTGCGACCGTCCAGCGGATGAAAGAGGCAGGCATTACGCCCGTGATGATAACCGGAGACAACCAACGCACCGCGAACACGGTTGCTGACGAGGTCGGCATCGATCGTGTGATGGCCGACGTACTGCCCGACGAGAAGCGGGAGGAAATCGGTCGCCTGCAGGAAGCCGGCCACCGGGTGGCGATGGTCGGCGACGGCATCAACGACGCCCCCGCACTCACGCAGGCGGATATTGGGATCGCCATCGGTGCAGGGA
Organism: Halorarius litoreus; assembly: GCF_024362405.1. Classification (GTDB taxonomy): domain Archaea; phylum Halobacteriota; class Halobacteria; order Halobacteriales; family Haloarculaceae; genus Halorarius; species Halorarius litoreus. The sequence goes on from NZ_CP101455.1 coordinate 146,625, forward strand.
CCGACATCGCCATCGAATCAGCGGATATCGTCCTGATGGGCGACCGGCTCGGTGGCGTAATGGACGCCTACGAGATTGGCAAAGAGAGCTATCGGAAGACCCGCCAGAATCTCGCGACAGCCTTCGCGTTCAACGGGATCGGCGTCGCCGCGGCGACGACCGGGCTCGTTCACCCCGTGTTCGCGATGCTCGCGATGGTGCTGTCTGTCTCGGCGGTGCTGGCCAACAGCTTCGCTGGCCAGCTCCTCTCCGGCGAGGGCGTCAACACCGAGTTCGCCCTCGAAGAAGGTACGGATGGCGACGTGAGAGACGGCCGAGCGGCAGCCGATTAGGCCACTACGTCGTAGCCGGCCTGTTCGATTGCCGCGTTCACATCGTCATCGGAGACCCCATCCTCGAGGACCACATCGACCGTATCTGCTTCGTGGTCGGCATCGACCCGACTCACACCATCGAGGTTCCGCAAGGCAGTCTCCACGTTCCGTTCGCACCCGTTACACGACATCCCGGTGACGGAGATCGTCTTTCGCTCCATACCTGCTGAGAAACACTCGCAGGGGATGGCCGTTACGGTAGCCATTGTATCGGTATCAATTCTATTAGATGTGGGGCAATATCGTACGGAGAGTTGTTTGTGTCGGCCCACAAGGAGTGGAGGCTCTTCGAGATGGGGACAGCTGACGACAGAGAAAGTAACGAGTTTCCACCAGAGAAACGACTGGAAGCACCGAACACGCGCCTGATCAAGGCTAGTATTGCGACAATTTCTGATATGGAGACACTCCGGGAGTGTGTTGCCTACGAAAACGCCCACAAGAACCGGACGCAGATTCTACGCCGGGTCAAGTGGAAGGCTGAAGAGTTGAGTGAGGACGAAGAGTAAGCTCTGTTCTTAACCAACACACTCCGCGAGAGTTCCCTCGTTGTTGGTTAATAGACTGTGCCTCGGTTTTTCGGGCCCCTGAACGGGTGCGGGGCAGCCAGCAGCGCCCTCGCGATCCAATCATGCCCCTCGATCTGAGCTCCAGCGCCACCACGGCGAGTGAAATCGCTGCCGCCAGACAAGCAGACTATGTAGCGTTCCTTCATCGAGCCCCGTTCGTTGCCGATGCTTTAGCCCTCGGATTTCTCCCCGGGTTTCGAGAAGACTGTGGGTATCAGACGAACCAATACCTGAACCTCGAGATTCCTGTTGGGATGCTCGACAACGACTTTCGGAACCCTGATCTGGAGCGGTTCGTCGACCGCTTCTTCGAGCACGAACCACAGGTCGGGGTCATCGGGGACGTGGACGCAATCGACGATGTCGACGCCCACGTCGCTGCTGCTCGTGAGATCCAAGCGAGCTATCCCGAGGCCGAGATCATCGTCGTTCCGAAATCGCGGGCGGTGATCAACGCGATACCTGAGAACCTTGCCCTCGGGTATTCACGGGGATACGCCGACCGCCTAGCTCACGAGTTCTCCGACCCAGCCGATTGGAGAGGCCGGCGCGTCCACATCCTCGGCGGGAGTCCGCCCAAGCAGCTCGACGCCATTCGACAGCTGACCCGACCGACGCTCACGGACGAGCCACCGGCCGACATCGTGGGCGTCGACTGGAACGGCCTGCATCGCGGCGCACAGTTCGGTGAGTTCTGGACGGCCGACGGCTGGGACGACAGCGGTCGCGACACCGACCACGTCACCGTGCGAAAGACGGTGCGTCACAGCCTCGCTCGCGTCCGTGGGTTTTGGAGGATCCACGGAATCTGGCCCGAAACGACACCGCAAGACGAGGGGTTCAACGTCGAGTACGAGGGACCGACTCCTGCCGATCTCGAGGACGCCGCCTGTGCCGAGTGCGGGACGAACGTCTGGCGAACTCGCCGCGGCCCGTACGTCGCCGAATACGATACCGGCGCAATCTGTGGATACTGCAGCTACGAGTGCTACTTCAACCACCGTCACCGGAACAACCTGGAGGAGACCGCCGGCGAGCAGAGCGTCTACCTCCCGACGGCGTGACTTCGCGACCTGTTTTTCGTGCCCCCAGAGAGGACGAGGGCTCCTTCGAGAGCCCTCAGAGGTGACTTCCAGTGAGTCAACAACAGCGTCCTGACAACGTCTCGATCGACGAGATCCCGGTCGATATCGACAACACGCAATCAGCGGAGGTCGATTCCGCCGACGTCCCCGACGAAATCGAGTCCATCACCCGTGGGCTCGCCGGTGAGCAGCCGCCGACGAATCCCATAGTGGTTCTCAAGGCGGCCCGGTGGTGGTACATTCACGGCAAGGGCGGCACGGATCCCGCCTTCCAGTGGGCCATCGAGTGGGCGCGTCATCTTGCGACCGACACGCCCAGTGACGTCGAGCGGTTCGACGAGTTCCTCGAGTACCTCGTCACGGTCGGCTTTGCAGACGAACGCCACGAGCTCCGCTGACCGACAGAGCGGTTTTTGAACGCCCCTGAGGGGTGCGGCGCGGTCTGAACAGACGCAGTCGCCGTGAACTCGATTCGGTGATCACGATGTCTACGACCAGAGACTCGTCGGTCTCCTTCGACCAGACCGACACACGTTCAGACGAGATGAACAGCACTATCGAACAGTGGATCGACGACCTCGTCGCCGGCGTCGACGACGCGCAGACCAGCGTGGAGTTCCAAGAGTGGCTCGACGTCCAGAGTCGCTTCCACGACTACTCCTACCGGAACACGCTCCTCATCAAGCGGCAGTGTCCCAAGGCGAGCCGGGTGGCGGGCTACCGTACGTGGCAGGAAGAGTTCGACCGCCACGTCAAGGAGGGTGAGTCGGCCATCTGGATCTGGGCGCCGATCATCACCAAGCAGTGCCCGGAGTGCGAGAACTCGTCGAGCTACCACGAGGACAGTGACTGTGAGTACGACGAGACACCGCCCGAGGAGTGGTCCGAAGGACTGGTCGGGTTCAAGCCCGCGCCGGTGTTCGACGTCTCTCAGACCGAAGGCGAGCCGCTTCCTGATCTCGACACGGAAGCGACCGGCGACGCCGGCGACCTCGTCGAACAGTTGACTGCCGCCGCTGATGAGCTCGGCGTGACGGTGCGGATCGTTCCAGCCGAGGAGTGGACACACGGCGAGGCAAAGGGCATCTGCGAACAGCTGAGCCTCGTCGACGTCCAGCCGCTCGTCGAGGTGCGCGATCGGGAGAACGAGGCCGACCTCGCGCGGACGCTGATTCACGAGTACGCCCACGCCCTGCTCCACTTCGACGTCGACGACGACACCGAGCGGGCGAAACGCGAAGTCGAGGCCGAAGCCGTCGCGTACGTCGTCGGGCGCTACTGCGAGCTCGACACCAGCGGGTCAGCGTTCTACCTCGCAGCCTGGGAGTCGGACGACCCCGAGGTCGTTCGCAAGCGGCTTGGACGGATCAGTCGGACGGCAGAGGAACTCATCGACGTTCTCGAGAGCGAATCCTCGCCCCAACCCAATTAACCAACAGAGTGATGGATTCCTCCCGCTTTGTTGGTTAAGTTTTTCTGCGCCCGCCGAGGGGCGGAGGCGCGTTCTAACCTCCGTCGAATAATGACTGAACCCTATCTCACGACGGTCCTCGAGGAAGCCGAGCACGTTGCCGAGCAGCACGACCAGGTCGCTCGAACGACAGACAACCAAGCCCACGAGTACCTCCGATACGCCGTCCTCCGGGTGCTCGAAGGCGAGGCGGAACACGTCCCGGCGGACTGGACGCCAATCGACGGCGTGACCGTCGGCTACGGGAGCGACGATGCGATGTACGACAGCTGGGGCTCCAGCGAAGACTGGTGGGAGACCGTCCTGCCGCAGGAGGCGTGTACCCGCTTCCGAGTTTTCTTCCCGGACGACCACCAGACAGTTCCCCGCGACATCGTCGACGTGATGGCCGCGCTCGGTGCCTGGCGCGTCTGGACTGGGTGCGCAGCCGCGTGCGGCTCCTACGACCATCGCGAGCGCCGCGAAGTCCACTACCTCTGGCCGGAAGGCCATCCGGTGGAGGAAGTTTTCCACGAGCGGCTCAGTGGCCCTGCGGAAGCCGTCGCTCCCGACGGTGGCCGAACGGGCGACGTTCGCGACCGGCTGGTCGTCGACGAGAACGCACAGTCGCAGGACGACCTCGAGCCCCGCACGAAGCGTGCCGTCGACGAAGCGATGGACATCTCGCTCCTCTCGAAAGGTGGCCGCTACGAGGTACAGTCCGCCTCCGGCAACAGGTACGAAGTCGACGTCATCGACGAGTCGTGTACCTGTCCCGACTGGCAACAGCGCTCACCCAAGGGGGGCTGTAAGCACCTGCGTCGCGTCGATCACGAAATCAAACGGGGCCGTGTTCCCCGACCAGACGGTCGACTCCCGGCTGTTGCCGACTAATCCTGTGTACCCAACAGGTCACTTCTGTCACCGCCTGCGTTTGGTAACACAGACAGTATCTGACCTACCCACCATCACGGGAGTTCCGCAGTCACGTCGACGAGCTGCTCCTCGGTCTGCCACCGATACAACCGTCCGTCCTGGTCGAATAGCTCGAAGACGCCGTCTTGCATCCAGCCGAAGGGGTGTTCTTCGTCCTCGTACTCTCGCTTGAGGACGTGACTCTTCGCGAAGTACTCCGTCGTGCCGACGAGCAGCCCCTGCTCGACGAGGAAGTCGCTCGGTTCCTTCTCGGCGACGCCGACGAGGTATGTTACGATGTCGGCGATCAGGCAGAACTTCTGGATGCTGTTGTCCCACTCCCCGCGGATGTCGACCATCCGGAAGGCGTAGGCGTCTTGCCGCCGATTCAGTCGGTTGACCACGAGGTTCAGTCGGCGGATCGGCTCCCGGTCGTAGTTTCCCAGCACGAAGTACGACCGGTCGTTCTCGTAGACGGGTGTCAGCTCACTCAATGCGTGGAGAATCTCCTCGTTGTCCGCCAGTGAGATCTCCTCCTTGTCGAGTTGGTCCTTCGCACTCTTCAGGACCTCCTCTGGGACGGGCGGCTCCTCGTCGGACATACATTGTCTCTCTCAGCGCCACACGATATGGGTTATGGAGTAAATCACCAAGTAACTCACTATAGTTTACTCTGAGGTGGTTTACTCAAGAGTAAACTACTTGCCGACAGGGCGTGTACTGTGTCGTATGAGCACTGACTTGGGGACTGCTGAAGGGATGGAATCCCGCGAGCTCGTCCACTTCGTTACCCAACAGACGCGGTTCGCGCTGATCAACAATATCCTCCAGCATCCCGAGCAGCTCCCCTCGATGTACGAACTTGAGGAACTCAACCCCAGCGTGAGCGACGCTACTGTCTACAAACACATCCAGAAGCTGATCGACGCAGGAATCGTCAAAGAGGTCGCCCTCGATGACGATCAGCGCCGGCAGGGCTACCCCTGGAAATTCTACGGGCTCACAGAGGAGGGCCGAACCTTCCTCGACGAGCACAACCTGCTCGCCGCGGAGGAGACGCTCCAGCAAATCTACGACACTATCGCTGACAAGCCCGAGAAGATGGTCAAATACGAGAACGCCCCCCGCCCGGACGGCGCGTAACTTCTGCAGAATCGGCTCCGTGTCAGCACTCGATCACTGTTCGATTTCGTAGTCAGCCGCCAGCTTCTGGAACTCGGACCACTCGGGGAGACGGTCGTCGTCGACCTCGCCGTGCGTCTCCAGATAGCGGAGCAGAGCGTCGATTTCGTCTTCGAGGTCGTACTTCGCCGCCTGTTCTCGGAGATCCTCCTCGTCGACATCGACGTGGCTGAGTAGAAGGAGACAGTACGAGCGGTGGCGGCTGCCGTCGTCGATTAACAGCGTGTGACAGCAGAGTTCCGCTGGCGAGACTGCGTCGAGCTCCTCGGAGTAGAAGTAGTAGCGGTGGCTGGTGAGCAGGAACTGGAGGTCGAAGGCCGCGAACCGACCGAGGCCGGTTTCGTGGAACGCCTCTGCGTCGATCTCCGTATCGGCCTGGGCGAGGAATTCGTCGTAGTCCTCCCAGAGAATCGTGCCCTTCGGGGCGACGGCTTCGAGGCGGTGGCGATGCAGATGATGCGCGAGTTCACGGGCGAACTCGTGGAGGCGGTTGAAGTTGGCATTAAATTCATAACGGTCGTCGTCCGCCCCGACGAGCCCACGGTCGCGAAACCGTTTGAGGACGCGGTTGACTGTGTTGCGGTAGTTGTCGCTCCGGCCCGCGATCTCGGAGACGGTTCGCGGCTGGTCGAGGTAGTACAGCACCGCGAGTGCTTTGCCGGTCAGCAGCTCGGGGAAGCCGATGTGGGAGTGCTGGCGGACGAGGTCCTGGTAGAGTTCGACGGCACGAGCCTCCGATGGGACTACTCGTTTTCGGCGGCCGTCGCGTTCCGTGTGGACGAGTCCCTTTTCGACGAGATCACCGACGGCACGAGAGAGATAGCTCTCGCTGTGGTCGAGCTTCGTCGCGAGCTCGGAGATAGTGTCGCCGCGGTCGACCGCGACGAGGACCTTGAGTTCGATGCGCCGGAGCACGGTGTAACATAGTACGAAACTTATGTATGAAGAAGTTTCGAGTAGTGTTACAGTCAGCAGGCACGGGAGCCGTCTCCATCGTCTTAACCAACAAAACTATGGATTAGCGGGTTGTGTTGGTTAATACGGAGAGAGTCGATGTCCTACGAACCCCCGACCCCACCGGCGAACCTCCCGACGGAGATCGTCGACGCCCTCAACGATGCCACACCGGAGCATCTTCGGGACGTTGCCAGCTACGCCGAGGCGTTGGCAGAACACAAGGAGCGTGAAGCTCGTCTCGAGGAGGAAGAGGCGGACGACGCCGACATCGAGGAGCGCCCCGATGACCTCCCGGACGACGTGCCAGCGAAGGCGACGATCACGATCAAGGAGATCAACGACAACCGCTACTACTACTGGCAGTGGCGGGAAGGCGATTCGGTGACGTCGAAGTACAAAGGGCCGGTGAATCCCGACGAGTAGACGAGATGGAACTGTAGCCTGATGTTCGTTTCAGTACCATTAGAGACGTCGCAGACGACACCCCCCAGAGTGTGAATGGGATCGGTTTGTCCAACACCCTTCAGTGTGAATGGGGTCCGGTCAACCCGGACGAGGAAAACTCGATGAGGGAGGACACCCATCCCACGTTTCCGTCGTAACTGGATGTGGGTGGAGGGGGTGGCGCTGATTTTGAAGGGACCACACCCCCCGTTTTCGAGTTGTAAATGGGAGAGGGAAAGGGGAAAGCACAGTACATCGACCGGCACGTCAAATCTCTTGGCTCACCCACCCCCCGTTTTCGAGTAGTAACGAGACATCCCGACGAATGTCACCCCCCATTTTCGAGTTGTAACGCATCGCGCGGGATACGAACACCCCCCGTTTTCGAGAAGTAAGTGCGGGGAGAATACGGGCGAGATCAGTTCTTACTCCGGAACTGCTTCAGCCGTTCGCGGACAACCGCGCTGATAGTCGCCTCTTCGTGAGCTAGATCTTCGAACCGGGAATCCTCACGGATCGTCTCCATGATCGTTTCCGGATCCTCGGAGAGGGAGAAATACATATGCACTCCTCTGCCTCGCCCCTTGCCCCGACGCTCGAAGTCCAGTACACCGTACGTACTCTGCTCTGTGACGTGATTTACGAACGTCTCACGGCTGTACTGGTCCGCATCCATCGTATCGGCAATGAATTGGTACGTCTTGAACGCAGGTCCAGCAGGGATCCACTCAGGATGTTCTCTTGCGTAGTGGGCAGTGGCCGCTACAGCGTAGATGGAGAGTTTCTTTTGAGTCGAAATGCCGCTGATATGGCGGAGCTTGCGGTTTTCGGTGTATTTTTCTTGAGCATCACGGACATCAGTCTCGATAACCGTGTCAGCCCCACGCCGCTCGGCTAATTCACCAGCCCATCTGAGGAGGTCAATCGCTTTCCGCGCATCCCCGTGCGTTTGGGAGCCGAACGCAGCAACAAGCGGAACAACGTCATCTGCAAGTGAGTCTGGCTTGAAGGCGTCCCGCCGGTTGCGGAGAATACTACGGAGTTGGTTCGCATCGTAATCGTCGAAAAAGATGTCGTCAGGGTTGTAAGAACTCTGTGCGCGGCTGTTGAGGTCCTTCATAAAGTCGGCGTAGTTCGTGATCGTCGTGAGCGAGATGGGACCATCAAAGTCAGCGAGTTTGCGAGCCCGTGAAAGCTGGTAGATGAGAGAATTGTACTCTGCTTCCTGATACGGCCCCTCGAGCATATCGATCTCATCGAGAATGAAGATAACACCGTCGTAATACTCTCGCATGAGTTCGTACAGTCGCTCCAGCTTCTGATCCGTTGAGACGCCGGTTTGGGGAACACCAGGATCAACGCCGAGGTCGTCGGCAGCAGCTTTGACTAACCGATAGACAGCCCGATCTGCAGTCTTCGGCCCCTCGCAGTTGATTGAAATGACCCCGAAGGTCTTGCCTTGGGATTCACACAGTTCGACGATCTGTTTGCAGACTGCATGAATGATGAGCGATTTCCCCGTACCAGATGGCCCGCTCAGGAGCATATCGGGGATCCCCTCATTCTGGAGGACTGGTTTTAGGTTGTCGACGACACGGCCTAGCTGGTCGTCGCGACCGACGATACGATCCTCGTCGATGATGGTATCTGACCGAACGAGGTCTTTGTTCGCGAAGACCCCGCCGGACGACTCTGTTTGGAGCCGATCACGAATTGAGATGCCGCCACCGTCGCCATTAGTTGCATCTTGAGACGAATCGGCAGAATCTGATCCGTTTCGGAAGGTCGTTTGTGACGTGCCAGGAGACGCCACCTCCTCATCCATCGACTCGGGATTTTCAGGATCAGCAGCAGAAGATTGACGATCCTCCTCACCTTCCGGATTATTCGATCCTGCTCTACGTCCCTCTCGTCCCATTATGAACCCCCTCGAACTCTGGGTATAAAAATATGGACCCTTGTGGAGTTGTAACCGGGCGAAAACAGGCTATCTAACGACTACAGCCCCGTATCCTCTGGATGAGTCAAATACCGTCTTCGGAATCTATCACCCTCCGTTGTCGAGTTGTAACGGTTCGACGAAGCTCGCTGTCGTCGATCTTCCTCGATGACCCGGACCCCCCGTTTTCGTGTTGTAAGACGTTGGGGCGGTAACACACCTGGTTCGATTCTCCCATCCACCCCATTTTCGTGTTGTAAGGAGAAGGGAGTCGAAGTGAGTCTCGAAGCAAAATCCACATAATCTAGATTTTGTGAATGATGCTCTGGGTGATACGGTCTTACTCACACTCCCCGTTTTCGAGTAGTAAGCACCAGAATAGTAGCGAAAGAACGACGCTCGTAGGACCTGTTCACGAATGAGAGTAATACCGGGTTTCAGACATGGTAGCTGGTGAAGCTGATTTGGTGATCTGGAATGTTGCACCCTCTCCCCCCTTTTTCGAGTTGTAAGTCGATGGGAACAGGCCACACCAAACGCTATGTAACGAGCGTTGAGTTAACAGAAGTTGGCGTAGAGGCGATGAGACGTGATAGTACACGGGATCAGAACCTCGGACGAGATGAAGAGGTCATCTACTCCAGAGATCTCAATTGTCTAGCTGCAGCTAGACAATTTGTTTTCTTTGTCTCTAGTACGGTTGGGGTAAGGTAACGTGCAACATAAACCTTCGCATATCTAGCTACAAGTTAGAAAATGAAATACTCAGCCTCTCTATCGCGTATATCCGCCACAATCGGCTGTTTTGCAGTCCCTCTTGCTGTTCACCCCTCCCCGCCGTCACGAGTTTACAACTCGAAAAAGGGGGGAGGGGGTCGTCAGGTCCAGTCCGTGATACCGACTATATGTGTTCCGTTGAGTTCTCGTCGGATGTCGTTCCGATCCCAGTCAATAGGTGCCAGTATGCTCTCGACAGCTCGGACCAGCTGCATCTCGTAGTACGAGCAATCGTACGACTTGATCTCCTCGTGGGCCAACGCGACCCGGTCTCGCGAGGATTTCTCGTCGTCGACGACCACGTACTCGATATCCTGACCCGGGTGGACTGCCAGGTCCTGCTCGCGAGCCCGTTTCAAGGCGGCCACGTTCTGGGTATTCTGTGAGTAGCCTTCCAGGGGTTTGGAGACACGATTCCGCTCGACGAGCCGCTCTACTGCTACGTTGCCCGCTTCCAGTTCGTCGATTGCTCGTTCGAGACGCCCGAGCACCGCGTCCGGTGACCGCGTGGTATCGAGCCGGTTGAGACAGTCCCGCTGGATGTCCTCAATGAACGGCGGGGTTGAGCGCTGCCGGGCTTTGATGCCTCTGATCTTGAAGTCGTCGTCGCCGGCGACCTTTCCGAAGTACTTCGTCAGCGCGCCGGCGTCGCTCTCGCGCTGCGGCGCGAACGCCACCCAGTCGTAGTGAGCCTCGTGTTCGAGCCGAATTTCGACGCGCTCCGTAATCTCCATCGCGAGCGTCTCGAGGTCCTCGCGGTCCTCGTCGTCGACGTCGGGATCCGGCGTCACCCAGATGGAGTCGACGATGCCGTGGACGACCCGCCAGCCGCCGGCTTCCAGTCGCTGCTTCGCTGTCAGCAGAATCTCCCGAGCGAACGCGTTGATGGCTTCGTGGCACTCGATGCGGCCGAACTTTGCGTTGCTGAACCCTTGATAGGCGAAGCAGGCGACGAGTATCCACTTGAGAACACCCCCTTCAATGAATCAATCACTCTCGTGAGGATGGAGAGCAGGTGATTGAAGAACTACTCGGGACGGGTTCCCCTGAGGAGAAGCAAGCGGTTGAGCATATCCGCGAACTTTTGCGGTCCGCTGGTTATCAGTTGGATCCGATCTCTGATTCAGACGAATAAGCCTCTCACTCACCGACTCACATATAGTAGAAATACTGTGGCCGGACCTCTGAAATGGATTCAGTATCTACTTCGGAGAGGATTGTGCCGACACGCTTTGCAACACTCACGGTTGCTGGCATCCGGATTGCGTAGTCCGATGTATTCCAGTCGAGTTTTGTGAAAAATAGAATCTCCTTACATATCTCTAACGAGGGTGTCTCACAAATCTCGTCAGGTCGGATCTCAATCGGTGATGGTACTCCACTCCCCTGATAGGTCGTCTCTTCCGGGACATATCCGGATGTGTAGAGATAGTGGACGTCGTCATCAGGGACGCTCAGGAGGGTTCCCCGCATGGCGGGATAATCCGTAGGCGGGAACAACCTGACCTTTGGCCGCCTACGAACCCAGACTAGATCTAAATCGCGAACACCGTCTGTGGCATCAAGCAACCCTTCACGTTCTTCTTCCCAGAAGACAGATGGCTTATGTAGGACGAACCGGCTGGGACGTGTCCCTTTCTGAGCTTCGTAATATTCCAGAATCTGCTCACCTACCTGCCTAGCCGCCTCATATGAGAGGTGGGGAGATCCATTCTCGTCCTCGGTGATATCCGGGAGTGGATCACTCTGGAGGATAATATGGTCCCGTCCGTGAAAGACGTGAGCAAGAGCAGCTCGAATTACATCATCTCCTTCGTCTCGCTCTCTGTAGAACGAGAGCCCTGCGTAGCAGTGCCCATCTTCGATCTGCCGAGTTTTCCAGGGATGCCCTCGCTGTGACTTGTATAGAAGTCCAACTGTGAGATTCCAGGCCCGAGATGCTCGCTGTCGGTCAGTACGGATTGCAAGTGTGGATGGCTTAATCAGCTGTGTGGGGATTCGAGCCTCCATCCCGATCAGCTTGATTCGATTTCGCAGGTCAGAACCTTCCGACTGGATTCGCGCATGGTCCTGGTTCTCAGGAGTACACGCGTCCATCACTTCTTGCGGAATACAGACGATGATTGCGTTCGGCTGAACCGAATCCCGTTCGATTATCTCGATGTCTTTCCGCACTAGCTTCAGGAATCGCTCCATCCGATCTCTGGGGGTCGATTTACTCGTAACAGATTGGATGTCTCGTCGGCGAATTTGGCGTCTCCAACCCTTCTTTGCATTGATGGAGAGATTGAGCGGGGAACTCTTACCAAGGCCGGGATACGGAACCTGCCACGGATTATCACTCGTTCCTGGATGGATCCCGACCTCCATACCGTGAAGTAGTTCGGTCAACCGGCGGATCGAATCTCGATCGCCGATAATCCCGAGTTTGATTGTGTGGTGTCCTTCTTCATAGAGCCGTGGACCATATCTGATAAGGCCACGTTTGGGAGAGGTTTCAGTACCTCCTTCAAACTGAATCTCTGGCTCCTCGAGGTGACGAAGCGTGAACGGGGAATCTTCAGGCGTCATTGTTCAATTTCACCCGTGTTTTCGAGATCAGACGCTGACTCGATGAGCTCATCACGTTCGTCTCCGTCTTTGGGCGGGCGGACATTGAGGGACAGCGAGTCAACTCTGGTCACTTCGAGCTCCTTTACGACGGGTATCTTTTCACCCATAAATCGATCAAGCTGGGTCTGATCCGACATCAGCAACTCTTCCCAGACACGCAGCTGGCGGTCGTACTTACTATTCTGGGCGTGGAAACGATTTGGCGAGAAGTCGTTTTGGAGCCGCGATTTACGCTCGCCTGTTACAGGTCGACGACCGTCAGAAGTGAAGACTTGTGTGGGTAGCAGAACGTAGTAGTACTCTTCCGCATAGCGCCGCACTCGTACTTTGACACCACGATGGATGACATCGGGGTAGGAGTCTAACTCCTTTGCAACCCACGATCGACCTAGTTTTCGCTCGGAACCGTGCTGTCTGCGGTTTAGCTCCGGGTATACAGTTGTTCCCTTCTCACGGTCGATGAGACAATCGTTATCTCTCGCAACGAGAGTGAAAATTCCCCTGAGAAGCGATCTTACGGTGTTTTCACGCTCTTCCTCTTGAGCACCCGTTCGAAGGAACTCCTCGAACTCTCGTGTTTCGAAACGGTCCTCGTGTATGTAATGACGAGTAGACCCCGGAAGATGGTCCGGATGAACGAGCGAATATAATTTCCGCTCATGAAGCTTGATGGGAAACGCCTCGTTGTTGTAATTATAGACGCGAGCTGACTCGGCTTCCTCCGTCGTATCTATGATGTACAGTGTCTCAGGGTAGCGGGTTACCTGAAACAGATTCGTCGCATATTCTGTTTCCTCTGAAACTGGTTCGTACGAGTGAAGATATGGTTCGTACTGGAACCGTTCTGTTTTCTCGAGCTGATGAGCTTGTTGACGGAGATCATCGTATGTACCGACGAAAACATGGGTATCGATAGCAAAATCTCGGAACTCATCTACATCAGTATCATCTAGCCGATCTACGACCTCATCGTTGACGCTTTCTTTGAGTTTTTTGTAGAAGTCGACCAGTTTCTGATTATCGGTGACATCTCGATCGAACAGGGCTTTCCAGAGCTGGTCATTAGAAAGTGTCTCCGTAAAAATATAGAAATCAAAACGGTGGGGTTGGGGCTGTTTGATGTATTCGAGGAAATACCGGGCGAGTTCGTCTCTAAAATCATTCGGGCTGAGGCCTGTGGAATACGCTTTTGCCTCGGCTACCACTTTATCGCCCGTAGCTTTGTTCACAAACTGAATATCGTCAAGCGTGGAGTGGAAAGCTGAATCCCGCTCAACCATGTAATTCAGCCCTTCCATGTACTCAATGACAACTTCCTTATAGTCCTCCCCGCGTCGCGCCGTCCCTTCCCGCTCTTTATATAGATTGTAGATGGGCACGTTGTATCTCGTTACAAGGAAGTCTCGTGTGAATTACTTTTCCCTCAGTCGTTGGATAGTCTACTGGGATCCGACGATACTTCTATAATCCGAGCGGTATATATTGGGGATAATGAACCGCCGGGACTTGGGAACGACTCTGCGCCTCCTCAATCATGAACGAGGGGCTGCGGATGCGCTGCCGAAAAAGTCCCTTCACAAGCTCCTCTATCGTATTGACGTCAAATCTGCAGAGCAAGAATTGGACATCGAGATTCCGTATTATTGGTATCTCTTTGGTACTGTCTCTCCAGCAACGCCCTCGACTGTCCCCTCAGCCAGTATTAACGAGCCCGGACTTGAAGATCGCCTACGTTCTGTTGTCTCAGAGGCTCTCGCTGAATATTACGAACATGGATTAGAATGGCTCACAGACCGAATGTATGATGATGCACCGTATCAGGTTCAGCGGGATTTTCGGGAGTTAGATAAGAAAATACGAACGTTACATACGGAGTATCACGATTTCTTTGAGGTTGACCCAAGCAGAGAATCGGTACTCAGCTCCGTCCACGACACTTTTGAATCATTTCCAAACGACCGATTTCCGGAGTATGATCGACCACTAATCAAGTGGTATAACGCGGTCACTCGAGAACTCCATTCGCATTCTCCTGACCCCTCCAGATTGATGACGGTGAATGTAACGTTCTGGCGTATCTTTGCACTCGAGCTTGCTCAACGGCATGCCCAGGGAATGTCTCCGGAAGAGGTCCGTGGAAACCTCGGTATAACCTTGTTTGAGGAGGCTCGGAGTTCTGCGATCCAGAAACTTGACGAATTCGAAGAGGAAGACCTTGATGCGAAATTTTCTGGATTAGCGACCGAACTCGAATCTGAACGGAGTGCAGCTGACGAACTTGTTGCTCCGATTCTTGAATGCCGGGGAATTGCGCACGAAGATCTCCATCCGGGCCAATGACTCGATACTTCGTAGACACTAACGTCCTCATTGGACTCACGTTTTCTCACGACCGGTGGTCCGTAGAAGCAGAGCGTATCCTAGACGGTCATAACACGCTCTTCACGAGTGAGTTTGTAATCTACGAGTATTGCAGCCGTGCACAAGGAGCGCCTCGAGTTGTGTCCGACCCCGATCAGCTACAAGTTGACCCTGACGATACCGATGGCGTGTTCGGGACCGTTCTTGAAGACTTTCAAGAGAATGTTGAGGATAATATCCCAATGTACAATCGAGAAATCGATTTACAGCGCTACGATGGGCTTTCCTTTGAGAGTATCTTAGAGATTTTCTTCGATAATATTGAGGTTCGAAGTCAGGCCAAGCCACACTTTGTTCGGCACTTCCAGAACTACTTCTCCTCGCGTGAAATCACCCCACGGAATGCAAAACGGTGTGTCGAAGACCTTCGAGATCGTGTTCTCCACGACGCAAAGGAGCGGAAAGACGCACTAATGGATGCTGTCCACGTCATGTCCTCAACTTATGACGATCAGGAGCGCGCTCGCGGTCTAGTCAAGGAGCACATCGGAATTCAAGAGTCCCGGATTCCTCCTGTAGACTCTCAGTGGCTTCTTGACGCAATAGGGCTTGCAGAACGCGATGTGCTTCACCGTGTTGTGACCGGAGATAAGAAAGACATCGTCCGATATCAGCAACAACTGACGTCATTATTTGATGTTTCAATCCTCTATATTTTGGATGAGTTTCATACTCGTTCCCAAGTCGGTCAGGATTCACACGAAATCTTCTGATTACGCAACGACTGGTTAGAAGGTATACTGTCGCCGGAGCTGAGGTCCACTCTGACAGGAAGTACTTATGGGTGCCCTCCGGACGAAGCGTATGGGACTCTTTGAGACCTTATTTAGCTCATCCACTGGGGACACTGACCCTCAGGCACAGCAACCGAGTCAGCACGAAATCTTCCCCGAGGACAAGTACAATGTCGCATACGCTGTAGCCGCTCGGCGTGAAGAAATTCGGGCGTTAGAACACCTTCTAGAAGCGGATCAGACCTCACCTACCGCCTTGGAGGCTGAGCCTTTCCTTCAGGATATAATCGAAGATATGGAGCGGGATCGGGAATACTCCCTCCGCCTTCGCACCTCTGGAGAGGAGCTCGTCGACGATATCCGTGAACTCATAGAGCATTGGGACAATCAGGTAGATGAGCAGATAGGGACGATTTGGTGGCCTATCGGAGCAGATACGAGGTTCAGGTTGTACCTCCATTATCTGGAACTCCGTGCTGACGCGGAAGATGACCAATTTTCGTTCCCGGAGTCTGCTGGACAGGTTCACACTCTCGTCCAGCGTGGTCTCAGTGCAATAGAAGATGATGACGACTCGAAGCTCGCTGTAGTCCATAAGCGAGACATTCCTTGGGAAGAACCAGCTGAGGACAGCTGATCCAGTTCGCTCCTTCTCAAAGAGACCGATTAATTGTATCCAGTATCAAACCCAGTTATGGTAGAAATATCAGACTCCCTGTGTTCGCTTTTCACTGCGAAAATTAAGGAGGAGGATGGAACTTTCGTCATCGAGATTCCTCCGAGTGAGATCAAGCACGGGGCGCTGACCGGTGATGAAACGTATCGCATCGCTCTCCTTGATTCCTCCTCCGAAGCTGAATCAACATCCCCACAGCCCCCACGGCATCCCGCCTCTCAGGGGAGCACGAGCCATGATTCATCTGGTCCTCCTGTTGATGAGGGAGAAGTGCGCGACGTGACAATCGAAACCGTCGGTGATCAAGGAGACGGTATTGCGAAAGTCGAACGGGGGTACGTCGTGATCGTTCCCGGCGCTCAGCCCGGCGACGAGCCAACAGTCGAAATCGAACAAGTTCAGGAGAACGTCGCGTTTGCGAGCATTGTCGATAGCGATCCGCGAGCACTCTAACCTGTTGTCCCTTCTGTGGGTCGGTCTTCTTCTCGGTAAACCATCGGTGTGAGAAGGCTCCGTTCGCGTTTGTCTGATGGAGGTGGTTCTGAAAGTCACATTTTCTTCACGCGCTCGCGATGGCACAACCCTCCAAAGCCGAAATACAATCTATGACAAAGGAACCGATTGAGGTACTTGATGATCTGGCCAACCAGGTCGCCGATGAGTTCGAGGCGTATAGAGAGCCGGACGAATTCAAGGATGTCTCGCTCGTGATTGAGAACAGCGACGAGGAGCGTCCGACGCTAATCGTCCACGTCGATAGGGAGGATGCGGAGGCTCTTGCCGACCGCATTGATGAGTTCCTCCGCGAGCACGGTGCTCGTACTGAACGGGAACGACACTCAGCTACGGATGTCCGTGTGTTAGCGACGGTCGACTGACAACCACTCCTCCAATTTTTTGACTGACTGCAAGCACCGCTGAAGGGCCTTATCTTCACTTCTGGTCAAGGGAGTCCCGACCCATTCAGCTCAGGTGGTCAATCTGTGCAGACAGATACTCTTGGAGAGCGGTGACCGTTTCTTCTGAGACAGCTGAGGCCCCGAAGTCACTCCGAAATCCGTGCTTGAGTTCGTCGCTCTCCAAGATATCCAGTCCACGCTCAAGTTGCTCCCGTAGGGCATTGTCGTCCCCTCGCCGCAGATGGGGCGTGACAGCGTTGAGGTCGATCTCTTCAGCCACTGCCAGGACGTCTCGGAGGTCCGTTTCTCGGCCACTGTGGAGCTTTGCCGCCACGAGGACGGCCCCATCGATGACTCTGGCCGTCGTCGTCACTGTGCCCCCGCTCACCTCCTGTTGGTGGCTGTGGTCGTACAGGTAGTCGAACGACCACTGTGCCTCCGTCTGGCGACACCCGAGTCCGTTTACAAGGAGATCGAAGCCGATCGGCTGCTGCGGCGTGAGCCGCTTCTCGTACTCGATTACTTCGGTGTCGTAGAACCATTTCTTGGCGTGACTGTCCGTTTCCTCGAATCCCTGCTGTTCGAGGAACTCGACGAAGTCAGCCTTGGAGTCCGGCGCGACGACGATATCGAGGTCCGTGGAGAAGCGAGCATTGAACGCTGAGACAGCGTACCCGCCGACGAGAACGTACTCGTGGCCCTCTTTGGTCAGCTCTTCGAGCAGTTCGATGAGGGCGTCACTTCGGTTGTTGAAGCTCATGGCTGTGCCCGTTCGGTCTCTCGATACGTGACGCCGAGGTCGAGGTCCTCGTACATCCGGTCGAGCATCGCGAGCGCCGACTGGAACTGGGCGTAGTTCTCGCGCATATACTCGATTGTCTCTGCTCTCGGGATCACCGGGTACCCTTCGACGTGCTCGATATCGAGTGACGCGCGTGGCTCGAGGACAATCTGCAGCGGTCCGTCCAACTCGTCTCGGGGCTGTCGTTCGAATGCAGTGTGGAGGCCGAACGACTCGAAAAACGTCTCCCAGGCGTCGATGTCCTGCTCACGAACAGCAAGGAACAGCGGATAGTCGTCGGGCTCGCGACCGACCTGGTAGCCGCCTTGGGTCCACACGTAGACGGCGTCGATCCGGGTAAATGCGAACGGCCAGGCACCGAACTGTGGGATGACGTAGGATTCCTCGATGGTGGGTGGACTGACGCCGGCGCTCGCAGCGACGAGCTCGCGGGCTGCGTCGCGTACGCGCTCGTCGACGACAGTGAGGCCGTCGTCATATGAAACGTAGCCTGCGTCTTCGAGTCGGTTGACGGCCTGTCTCACCGTCTCGTACGGCGTGTGGAGGTGTTGGGCGACACGACGGATGGAGTCACCACTCTCGATAGCGAGGATAACCTGCGCCGCGGTGTCGTCGAGCACCTCGTACATCTGGTGGTTACCAATAATCCGGTAACAGTTAAAAGTCTTACTAGATGACGGGGTAGAACGGCTCTGCCTGAGTTCTATCACTCAGGACTCTCCCATTGAATGACTGATGAATGTAGGTCTCATAGCCAATTTGCAAAATGTGGATAATGTAGATAATGCAAATTGGGCTTCTTCAATTGGTTCGTGTGGGTGGCAAAGATTGCGATGAATACGTATGAAATGCTGATAATCTAAATTATGTGGATTG